>NZ_JBBMES010000013.1:0-87856 GCF_040096395.1 Lachnospira hominis (ex Hitch et al. 2025)
CGAAATGATTGCTGATAAAGGATATATATATGCAAAATATCTTTGGTATTATTATGGTACAACATATTTTGATGCGGCGGCGATGAATCCGTTTATTAATACATCAATAAGGATAATTACTGTCGGAGCAGCATTTGCGGTATATGTTATGGGGGGACTTCTTATATCAATAATTATACCGAACAGATTCGTGGCAATTGCCTCACCGTTGCTTATATATTCTGTTGCAGAGACGTTTGAAGAGCTTTTTCCAAAGTATTTGGTGCTGGACAGACTGATGGTTAGCAATTATTTGTATGTGCGTAATTTTAAACTTGACCGTTTGTTCGGGCTGATGACGATAACAGGGTATATTATTATTCTTGGATTATTATGTTATTGGTGTATGGACAGAAGAATGAAAAAAGAAGGAATCTAGATAAAATCAAGAAGGGAGTTAAAGGGGTTTATGAAAAAATATAATTTTAAAAGAATCGGTGCAGCGGCAGCAGCGGCGGTTATGCTTACGGTAAGCGGCTGTTCTTTATATCCTGACGGAAAAAGCTACAGTTGGGAGAGACAGAACAACGGTACTCAGGAAGCAACAGAGGAAGTAAGCATAAGCGAAGATATGACAAAGATTACAGGAAAACTTAACGGAGTAACATCGGCAGATGCAACATTAAGTATATCAAATCCATCAAAGTGGTATAAATATACTGCACAACTGAATGGTATCGATGAGGACAGAACTAATAGGTTAAAAGAGTATCTTAATTATGAAGAAGAGACAGAAGATAAAAGTTTTTTGTCCAATAGAGAAGGAATAACATATACAACATTAAAAGCAAAAAAGAAAAGTTACAGTAATTATGTTCATGGTCAGAGAAGTGACGGATTTATAAAGAATATGGATGAAGTCTTTCCGCTTACGGAACTTGATGGATTTCCTTTAAATGATGCTTTGAAGGTTACTGAAAAAATACTGGACATATTAGGACTAAATGCAAAGCTATACAAGACAGTTGCGATAGATGCAGAGAATGCGACAGCCAGAATGAATGAAATAGGTGAAGATGCTCAGATATATTATCCGAGTAAGGAAGCAAGACGTTATAGAGAAGGCGGAGAGCCGGTTGTATGGACTAGGGATGATGAGGCATATTTTATATCATATCAACTTGAGCTTGATGGTGCATATCTTACAAATATGTATAAGCATCTGACATCAGGCGATGTTAACGGGACAAGATTAGAATTTGTAGTTGGAAGAGATGAAGTATATTGGATTAACTGTTATAGAATATATAATATCGAAAGCAGGGAGGAGATTACAGAGCCGCTAAAAAGCGTGGATGATGTATTAAAGAGGATAAAGGAAAGTAATTATTACACAATCGGACTTACAGAAGAAGGTAATATGACTTCGATTGAATTAGGTTATATATCGTATTACAGCCAGCAGGAGAAAAAGATGATGATAATACCATGCTGGGTGTGTGATTTTGATATAACGAAGAAGATGGTTACCGGTGATAAGGAATATAATGAAAGTGCCAAAGTTATGGTTATAGATGCTGTTACGGGGCAGGTGAGATATTGATGAAAGCGTTAAGAATATGCTGGCAGAATGTACGTAAATGGGGCGGCAACCGACGGATATGGATGCTTATAATTCTTTCAATATTGTCGGTTCATCTGTATACAAGAGGACTATGGGACATATGCAGTTATGTCGGTGAACCTATGAGTCCGTGGATATTTCCGTTTTTGTTTATTTTCAGATATATGAAGATTGAATTTATGATACCGCTTGTGTTTATTTTTTGTGATGCACCTTTTGTCGATTCCAATCAGATGTATGTTATGTTAAGGACTGACAGGACGACATGGGGAATCGGGCAGGTTTTATACATATTTGCAGGTTCGTTTTTTTATATGTTTGTTCTTATGATGTCAACAATTGTATTAAATATCGGACATATCAAGTGGGATAATACATGGGGGAATGTGCTTGGACTTGCAGGAACAAGCACGGTTCAGACTGTGCTTGGGCATGCTACGGATACTGTTAAAGTGCTTGGAATTGTTATAAAGTATTTTACGCCGGTTCAGGCAATGTTTTTTTCGGCACTTTTGATGTGGCTTAGTTTTGTCCTTACAGGATTGATTATTTATGTGTTTAATATAATAACGGGAACGAAATTTATAGGTGTATGTGTGGCGTCATTTTTTATTATATTTACGGCGGTCGCTGACGGAAAGTCAATGATTACAAGAGTATCGCCAATGAGCTGGAATTCACTTAATAATATTGATATTGGCGGAATGACGGAATATCCCGGAATTGTATATGTGCTGACACTATATATAGTTATGATAGTGGTTCTCAGCGTAATCGCAGTTGCGGCAGGAAGAAAAACAAGTATTAATTCATCAGACGAGGTGTAAAGGGGCAGATATATGGAAAATATAATTACAGTTGAACATGTTACTAAGCGTTTCGGACAGGCGACGGTGCTTAATGATATAAATGTATCATTCGAAAAGGGAAAGATACATGGACTTATCGGAAGAAACGGTTCAGGAAAAACAGTGCTTATGAAGTGTATATGCGGCTTTGTCCCGGTTACAGAGGGAAAAATAATTGTAAACGGAAAACAGATTGGCAAGGATATTGATGTGCCTGACAATATCGGTGCGATTATTGAGACACCGGGATTTTTATATAATTACAGCGGATATAATAATCTGAGATTTCTTGCAGGCATAAACAGGAAGATTGGAAAAGAGCAGATTCGTGATGCGATTAAAATGGTTGGGCTTGACCCAGACAGTAAAAAACATGTCGGAAGATATTCGCTTGGAATGAGACAGCGTCTCGGTCTTGCACAGGCACTTATGGAAAATCCCGAGCTGCTTCTGCTTGACGAACCTATGAACGGTCTTGATAAACATGGTGTTGCAGAGATGAGAGAGTTGTTTAAAAAACTTGCAGATGAGGGCAGGACGATAATTATGGCGAATCACAGTGCGGAGGATATAGAGGTGCTTTGCGATACAGTGTGTGAGATGGATTTGGGTGTGCTTGAGAGAATAAAATAATTAAAACATTGCTTATGTCATACAGAGGTGGTACAATACAATAATTGTATTTAAAATTAAAGGAGGGCTAATCTGTGATTAAGCAATTATCGGTACTTGTTTCCAACAATCCGGGTAACTTATTTAATGTTGTTGAAATTTTAAAGGAAAATAATATTGAATGTTATGGACTGTCAACATATGATGCTACGGATTTTGGTGTGTTTCATATGATAGTGGACGACCCTGACAGATGTAATGATGTGCTTTCTTCAAAGGGATATACTGTACTTGAAAGATTCGTAATAGCAGTCAGACTCCAGGAAAGATTTACAAATATGTCTGATTTTTTAAAGGAACTTAAAAATGCACGTACTAATCTGGACTGCATTTTTACATTTGTAAGCCATAACCAGGAGCCTGTTATTGTATTCAGAACAGAAGACAGCTTTGAAGTTGAAAAGTATCTGACTGATAAAGGTTTCCATGTGTATACATCAATGAAGGAATTTATGTAATGTCTGTTCGCCAGATTTCATATCAAGGTGTATTGATTCATTATCATATATAAGATTGAATGATGTATCACGTAATGCAGATATATCTATGTATACAGACCGCTTGTTATTATCCCATGACAGGCGGTTTATTTTTATGCCGCATTTTGTGAGAATACCGCATATTTCGCCGTTAATAAGACCTGTGTTTAATGCAGGGAGCAGTTCGACCGTACATTCGTCAGAGTACACCAGCATTTCGTTTATGATGCCGACTATTCCGAGAAGAGTGTCTGTGCAGAATACGCCTTTTGAGCGGTCTGTATTATGGTCTGTAAAAAATGTGTTGTAAAATATGTCGCTTTTAAAAAGCAGCAAAAGCGTATTATATACAGCTTCCGGGTTTTTGAGGCGGGCTTCTACGAGAGCTTTGTGAATCCAGCCGTGTGATGCGGTGTCGTCTTTTCCTGTGTTTTCGCGGTTACGGTTAATTATTGCCTGACGGCATGCGGATGCAAGTGCGTGATTGTGCTGTGTTTCTGATGATGGCCATGCACAATAAAGATGGCTTATGTGGCGGTGGGCATTATTTTCTTTGTATTCGTTCATGGACCATTCTTTTATTGCACCGCTTTTATCAAACATATATACAGGCAGGCACGATATCAGATGTGTGATTTTTTCAAGGGTTTTCTGATAACCATTAGGCTTTATGTCTGAGAGTATATTTTTGTACATATTAAGAGAATCAACGGCAGCAGCTATATCCATAGCCGCATTGGCAGTGATTGCACTTTTATAACCGAGCGGTTTGTTTTCGGGTGAAAACGATGGGATTATAAGGTATTTTTCATCTGGTTCCAAGGATGTTTTTCCCTTTACAAAGCGGGCATTTCCGTTTGAATCTGTAAAATATTCGGGAGTACAAAGCTGTTCCCAGAAGTTGAATGTTTTTGCAAGTAAAGGAAGAAGAATGTCTTCTTTAATGCGGAAAATGTTTTTATTATATATACGTATTATATTTTCATCGTGTGTTGTGATTGTGACGTTGCCATAGACTTGCATGAATTCATAAATCGGAATAATCATCCAGCTTGCGCCAGCATTCCAGTACTGAAATGGATAATTGATGTCATATTCAACCATCATTGCACGGTGACCGTCGGTATTTACGGGGGTGAGGACAGCGTTTTTCATGCCGTAAACGGCTTTGGCATTGATTTCCCAGTCGGGAATCTGTTTTAACACAAACCAGATGTAACCTTTGCCTGCATCACACATTCCGCATGTGTTCATGCCTGATACCTGAATATTTACATTGGCGTCCATTGTGTAGGCACTTCTCCACAGCATATTCCATTCGCCTGTCCAAAGCCCCGAAAGACGAGGTGCAGTATGTCCGGCACAGGAATACATTGCATATCTGCCATGGTTGTATACACGTTTCAGAAGTTCAGGCAGTATGTAATCAGTTTTTTTCTGCTTTTGTAATAATTCTTCGTTGCTGAGAGCTTTATCGGCGTTGTTAAGTTTCAGGCTGACATGGTTAAAAATACTGCTGTATTTTTCTATATGAGGCTTTAATACAGCTTCATATGAAAATAAAGAACTTGCGTCAGCGTATTTTATTAATGTTTTGTTAATTTTATTTATACACTGTGAGACAAGTGGAATTGTGAAAAAATCTGCGGTTATTTTATCAGGCTGTTTATAAGTCCAGTCAAGGTATGTTATAAGAACAAGTTTTTTGCCTGAAAATGTTATGATGGGATTTTTGGGGTCAAGGCATGATTTTGCACGCATATCAGTGTCCGTAAAAGATAGGGAAGTTGTTCCGTCATAAGGGATAATGCGTGTTACGCCTGCAAATCCTCCATTTTTTAATTCACTTTCTTCGTATTGCGGATACAATGCACAAAAGCCGATTAATCCATCAGTTGCAAACCGCGTATATTTCATATTTAATTCGGGTGCGTCACCGCTTTTTTGTCTGCCAAATTTGTGCATTGATTCAAAATCATCAATTGATATGTCAACAGTGAAACTGTTACCTGATATTTCTGTGATTATTACATCGTCAACAGATGATGTGAAGGTACGTTTTTTTATATGATTTGCATACGTATTGTATTCTGACATGTTATACGATGAAACCAGCTCAGATGTTTCATAATCTGTAGAACGTACAAAGTCTGTAATATCTGAGGCATTTTTTAAAGATATTCTTAACTGGTGTCCCGGATGATAACAGTACATATTGGTTCTTTTTCTGTTATGTATATTCCATGTGTCGTCCATATTTATTACAGATTGTCTTGCTTCGTCAAGCTGTTCTGTTACTTCTGCGGGAACACATCTTGGCTCGTCTGATGGCATTACAAATTCAGTATTCTGAAAAATAAAGCTGTCGTTTTTTGGGGCACCAGATGTGAGAACGCCTATGTGTCCGTTGCCGCATGCCATACATTCGTGCCATGCAATCTGTTTTATATCATATCCGGCATAGGGTATTATTTCAGTAAAATAATTTGAATACATAATTATCCTCCGTTTACATATTTTCAATAATAAACCTCAAACAATTGTAGCATATTTTTGTTGCATTTTATATGAAATTATAGTACGCTATGAAAAATAAAACATAGTAATACGGTAGGAAAGGTAGAATATGAAGAAGACAGTTAAAAAATTAATTGCAGACGTACTAATTATTACAACATTAATTTCAATATTTGCACTTGCAGGATGCGGAGTGAAAAATTCTGATAATGCCAATGCTGATGTGCAGGACGGTGTTACATTTACAGATGCACTGGGCAGAAGTGTTACCGTAAAATCGGCAGATAGAACAGCATCACTTCTCGGAAGTTTTTCTGATGTGTGGCTTCTTGCTGGCGGAAAACTTGTGGCTTCGGTTAATGATGCGTGGGACAGCCTTGATTTGGGACTCGACGATTCTGTTGTCAAGCTTGGGGCGATACTTGAACCGAATGTAGAGCTTCTTATAGCTTCACAGCCTGATTTTGTTATTGCCAGTGCCAATACAAAGCCTGATGTCGAAATGCTTGCAACATTGGAAAATGCAGGAATTACAGTTGCATATTTTGATGTTAATAATTATGAAGACTATATAGCAATGCTTGATATATGCACAGATATAACGGGACGCAAGGATTTATATGAAAAAAATGGTGTTTCTGTGCGGACAGAAGTTGAAAATGCAAAAAAACAGATTGACGGCAGCAATCCTAAGATATTGCTTCTTCGTGCAGCTTCCAAAAATGTCAAGGCGAAGGGCAGCGATGGAATTGTAAGCGGCGAGATTTTAAAAGATTTGGGATGTGTAAATATTGCTGACAGCGACAGTTCTTTGCTTGATGACCTGAGTCTCGAGGCTATTGTAAAGGAAGACCCCGATTTTATTTTTGTGACAATTCAGGGAACTAATACTGAGGCGGCATTAAAGAATGTTGACACACTTTTAAAGAGCAATCCTGTATGGAAAAGTCTCACAGCAGTAAAAAATAACAGATATTATGTGCTTGATAAGAGTCTTTACAATTTTAAGCCTAATGAGCGTTGGGGTGAGGCTTATCAGAGACTTGCGGATATTTTGTATTAGAGGAGGATGGACAATTATGGCATATTTTCCATTTTATGTAGAATTAAAGGATGTTTCGGTACTTATTGTTGGCGGCGGAAAGGTTGCACTTCACAAGGTGAAGAGAATACTGGATTATGGACCTAAGATAAAGGTTGTTGCCAAAAAAGTTGATGAGAGAATTAAAAATATTAAAGGTGTTGAGTGGGAAGAAAGAGAGTTTGAGGACAGCGACGTAGAAGGTGTGCGTTTTGTTATTGCAGCGGCAGGTGATGAAGAACTTGATGAGCATATAACAAGTCTTTGTAACGATAAAGGAATATTTATTAATGTAGTTGATGTAAAAGATAAATGTGATTTTATATTCCCGTCGGTTGTAAGCCGCGGAAAGCTGGAAATAGGAATATCGTCAAGTGGTGCAAGCCCAAGAATCACAACACTTCTTGCCGGAGAAATTGACAATATTCTGCCTGACAATATAGAAGAAATACTTGATTACCTTGAAAAATTGCGTCCTTACGCTAAACAAAAGATAAGCAATGATGTACTAAGGGCACGTTTTCTTTCATATATGGCAGAGCTTACATACAGCCGGAGAAACATTCCGGATGATGAAGAATTGGAAAAAATTTTAAATAAATTCTTAAATCCTATTGAAACGATATGAATAGTAGTGTATTATAATAAAAGTTGTAGAACTTAAAAAGAAAAGAGGGTTATTATGGCAGAGATAGCAAAACAGATAACAGAGCTTATTGGGCGTACTCCGATGTTGCAGTTATGTAACTTTCAGGAGGACAATAATGTTAATGCAAACATAATAGCGAAGCTTGAATATTTCAATCCGCTTGGCAGCGTGAAAGACAGAGTTGCATATGCGATGATTGAAGACGGAATCAAACAGGGAAAGATTAATAAAGATACGGTTATTATAGAGCCTACAAGCGGCAATACGGGAATAGGACTTGCTGGTGTGTGTGCCGCAAAGAAATTAAAGCTTATTCTTACTATGCCTGACACTATGAGTGTAGAGAGAAGAAAGATTGTAACGGCACTTGGAGCAGAAGTTGTTCTCACACAGGGAAGACTCGGAATGAAAGGTGCAATAGCAAAGGCTGAACAGTTAAAGGAAGAATACGGCAACGCATTTATTCCACAGCAGTTTGACAATCCTTCCAATCCTGAGATTCACAGGGTTACAACAGCAAAGGAAATCGCAGAAGCGACAGACGGAAAGGTTGATATATTCATTGCATCAGTTGGAACAGGAGGAACTATAACGGGAGCAGCAAAAGGTCTTAAAGAAGCTGGAATTAATGCAAAAATAGTTGCCGTGGAGCCTTCTGGTTCACCGGTGCTTTCTGGTGGAAGTGCCGGACCGCATAAGATTCAGGGAATCGGAGCAGGTTTTATACCTGAGGTTATGGATACCGGAATTGTTGATGAGATTATAACAATAGAAAATGATGAGGCTTTTGAGACGACGAGACAGGTTGCAAAATCAGAGGGACTGCTAGTTGGAATATCATCAGGAGCGGTTCTTTGTGCAGCATTAAAGGAGGCACGAAAGCCTGAAAATGCAGGAAAGAATATAGTTGTTCTACTTCCGGATACAGGAGAACGATATTTATCGACATCATTATTTGAATTTTAAGCTGTAGGAATGGGTGGTGAAACATATGAAAAAAATATATAAAATGCAGGCAGTTTTGTTAGCTGCATGTGTTTTTACAGGGCTTGCAGGATGCGGCCGTGAAAAATCGAATATAATGACAATCACCAATGTTTCATATGATGCCACAAGGGAATTCTATGAAAGCTATAATGAGATTTTCAAAAGCTATTATGAAGAAAAATATGGTGAGCCGGTGAATGTAATACAGTCACATGCCGGTTCCGGAAGTCAGGCAAGGTCAGTTGTTGAAGGCTGTAATGCAGATGTTGTCACACTTGCACTTGAACATGATATTTCGCTTATTGAAAAAACCGGACTTGTTGACAGCGGCTGGAAGCAGGAATATGACAATGATTCCGCACCATACACGTCAACAATGGTCTTTCTTGTAAGAAAAGGAAATGAGAAAAATATAAAAGACTGGGATGATTTGATTAAAGACGGTGTTGAAGTTATAACGCCGGACCCGAAAAGCAGCGGCGGTGCATGTTGGAATTTTCTTGCGGCATTAAGTTATGCCAGGGAGAAATATACGGATACAGATAAGCAGAATGAATTTATCAAAAAATTGTATGCTAATGTATCAGTTCTTGATTCGGGAGCGAGAGGT
Organism: Lachnospira hominis (ex Hitch et al. 2025); assembly: GCF_040096395.1. Classification (NCBI taxonomy): domain Bacteria; kingdom Bacillati; phylum Bacillota; class Clostridia; order Lachnospirales; family Lachnospiraceae; genus Lachnospira; species Lachnospira hominis (ex Hitch et al. 2025). The sequence continues at coordinate 9,447 of NZ_JBBMES010000013.1, forward strand.
TCAGCGACAACATTCGTTGAGAATCAGAAAGGCGATGTTCTTATTGCATGGGAAAATGAAGCAATGATGACAGTCGCCAATTATCCGGGACAATATGAGATTGTAACGCCGTCAGTAAGTATTCTTGCACAGCCGAGCGTGGCGGTTGTTGATGATAATGTAAAAGTTAATAAATCAGGGCAGGCAGCAGGAGAATATCTTTCTTATCTGTATTTGGAAAATGCCCAGAGACTTGTGGCTGATTACGGATATCGCCCAAGTGATGAAAAAATCCTTAATGAATATTCGGATAAATTTAATCTGAATGTAAAATGTACAACAATTAATGATTTCGGCGGCTGGGACAATGCGTATAAACAGTATTTTGATGACGGTGCATTGTTTGACAAGCTGTGTAACTAAGTGCAGATACGAAGTTGTATTTATATAGGGTATGAAGTTGTGCGGAAATTATATTTATATATACACAGAAATAAAAGCGGAAAGGAAAAATAAGTATGGAAGAAACCGTAAAATTTAAAAAAGCAAAGAAAACCAGAGTGATTCCGGGCTTTAAGCTTACAATGGGAATTACGGTGACGATGCTTTCACTTATTGTATTGATTCCGCTTGCATCGGTTATGGTATATTCGCTGAAACTGCCACCGTCGGAATTTATAAAACTGATTACAAAGCAGAATGTAGTTTACGCATTTACGACGAGTATTGTCTGTTCTTTTATAGCGGCGGTGATAAATGTAATATTTGGAGTAATTCTTGCATGGACACTTGTAAAATATGACTTTCCGGGAAAGCGTATTCTTGACGGATTTATAGAGCTTCCTTTTGCACTTCCGACAGCAGTTGCGGGCATAACGCTCTCAAAGATGTATTCGGATACGGGAATACTTGGAAAACCGCTTGCCGCAATAGGAATTAAGGTAAGTTACACACATCTTGGAATTATAGTTGCACTTATATTTATCGGAATTCCGTTTGTAGTAAGAAATGTGCAGCCGGTGCTTGAAAAACTTGACGGACAGTATGAGGAAGCAGCTTACATACTTGGTGCGTCGCCGTCAAAGACATTTTTTAAGGTAATACTTCCCGAATTGAGACCTGCGATACTTACAGGTTTTGGGCTTGCATTTGCAAGGGGAATCGGTGAGTATGGAAGCGTTATTTACATTTCGGGCAACAGTGCCAAAGAGCATACACAGGTTGTATCGTATGTAATAATGCAGAAGTTAAGTTATATTGATTATGCGTCGGCAACAGCTATAGCACTTGTGATGCTTGTAATATCATTTCTGCTTTTATTTGCGATAAATGTTATCCAGATGAAGCAGGCAAAAAGAACCAATAATATATAATCATACAATGTTAAAATGGCGGATGATAAAAACAGGAAGGGAAAAGTTATGAATGAACAGGAAAAATTTGAAAAAAGAAAAAAGATAACTAAATATGTTCTTATAACAATAAGCGTTTTATTTGTATTTTTTATGCTTGTGATGCCGCTGTTTTGTATTGTATCCAGCTCGCTCAAGCAGGGACTTGGATTTTATTTTAAATCGGTATCGTCAAAATATGTTATCAGTGCTTTGAAGGTTACTTTGTTTGCAACTGTTATTGCGGTTGTTATCAATACATTTTTTGGATTGTGTGCGGCATGGGTTACGACAAAGTTTTCATTTAAGGGAAAACAGGTGCTTGCGACACTTATTGATATTCCGTTCTCAATATCACCCGTTATCGTTGGACTTGCGTTTCTTATGACATTCGGGCGTCTCGGCTGGTTTTATCCTGTTATAAGATGGTTTAATTCGGTATTCGGAGCGAATGTAAGAATCGCATTTGCAATTCCCGGAGTTGTGCTTGCGACAATATTTGTAACATTTCCGTTTGTATCAAGAGAGATTATTCCGGTGCTTAATGCACAGGGAAAAGACGAGGAGGAAGCGGCGGCTCTTATGGGAGCGGGCGGATTTAAAATCTTTTTTAAGATTACGTTTCCTCAGATAAAATGGGCTTTAATATATGGAATTATTCTTTGTACATCGAGAGCACTCGGCGAGTTTGGTGCGGTAAATGCATTATCAAAGACGAGAGGCGAGACATTTACACTTCCTCTTGAAATAGACGCATTGTATATGTCTGGAACGGAAAGTTCGATTACGGCGGCATTTGCAGCATCTTCAATACTTGTTATTATTGCGGTTGTTGTGCTTGTGCTTAGAAATATACTTGAATACAGGGCGAAAAAGAAAGGTCAGGAGCAGGCAGCTTCTTGAGAGTGGTGTGAAATATGTATGTTGAAATGAAAAATATTTATAAACAATATGGCGATTTCAGGGCTTCTGACAATGTGAGTTTCGGAATTGAAAAAGGTAAGCTTGTCGCACTTCTCGGACCATCGGGAAGCGGAAAGACAACGCTTCTTAGAATGATTGCAGGGCTTGAGACTCCTAATGCGGGAGATATTTTTATAGACGGAAAACGTGTTAATGATATTCCTGCATCAAAGAGAGGAATCGGCTTTGTATTTCAAAGTTACGCATTATTCAGATATATGACGGTATACGATAATGTGGCATTTGGACTTGAATTACAGAAGGTTCCGAAAGCCGAAATAAAAGAACGTGTTATGAAACTTCTTGAGATAACAGGGCTTTCGGGAATGGAAAAAAGGTATCCGAACCAGCTTTCAGGCGGACAGAGACAAAGAGTTGCTTTTGCAAGAGCATTAGCTCCGAATCCACAGGTGCTTCTGCTTGATGAACCATTTGCCGCCATTGATGCAAAGGTTCGTTCTGAGTTGAGACTGTGGCTTAGAAGTATGGTTACACAGCTTGGGATTACGAGTATATTTGTAACGCATGACCAGGACGAAGCCGTTGAGGTTGCCGATGAGATTATCATTACGAACCACGGTAAAATTGAGCAGATGGGAACGCCGTCACAGATTTACAAATCACCTGATACACCATTTGTTGCACAATTTATCGGAAGGCCGTCAGAAGTACATAATTATGATACATTGAACGGCTTTGACAAGATAGAGGGAGCAGACAAGGCGGTTATAAGACCTGAATTTGTCAAAATTTCAAAGTTTGGAAAGCTCGACAGATACATGAGTGCGGCAGAGACAGGAATTGTCGAGGACGTAGTTTTTAGAGGTAACAGGCTTGACGTTACGATTGATGTCCATGGAATAAAAATTACAGGCGAGTGGTCGCTTGAGAAGGATTCACTTGAGATTGGCGAAAAAGTTAATCTTTTAATATACAGAATCTATGTAATGGACGACACGAAAGCATATTTGTGTGAAAATAAAGAAATGCAGGAAGATGACGTATTCTATATCTAGGGATTGGAGAAATGTGTTATGCAGATTAAAAAAAGAGAGACACTTAATACAGACATACTTATCATTGGCGGCGGAACAGCAGGCTGTTATGCTGCGTTGATGATTGCAGAAAAATCGGGATATTCGGTGATTATTGCAGAGAAAGCCAATATAAAAAGAAGCGGCTGTCTTGCAGCTGGAGTAAATGCAATCAACGCATACATCGTTGAGGGCAGAAAGCCTGAAGATTATGTTGATTACGCAAAGAAAGACGCAGACGGAATTGTAAGAGAAGATTTGCTTCTTACAATGTCTGAGGGACTTAACCATGTCACGGAAAAAATGGAAAAACTTGGACTGGTCATTTTAAAGGACGAGAACGGTAAATATGTAGCAAGAGGCAACAGAAACATAAAAATTAACGGCGAGAATATCAAGCCGATTCTTGCAGATGCGGTAAAAGCACTTCCAAATTGCAAGATTATTAACAGAGTTAATATTACGGATTTTTATGTTGAAAATAATACAATCTGTGGAGCATACGGATTCAGTATAGATGAAACGGAAGAAAACGGAGAAAAATGTGGAACGGCATATCTTATAAAGGCTAAGAAAGTTCTCTGTGCGACAGGCGGTGCGGCAGGTCTTTACAGACCAAACAATCCGGGATTTTCAAGACACAAAATGTGGTATCCGCCATTTAATACGGGAGCGGGATACGCAATGGGAATAAATGCGGGAGCTGAGATGACAACATTTGAAATGCGTTTTATAGCACTCAGATGTAAAGATACGATAGCTCCGACAGGAACGATAGCACAGGGTGTCGGTGCAAAGCAGGTTAATTCAAAGGGCGAGATATACGAGACAAAATATGGTCTTACAACTTCACAGAGAGTATACGGAACTGTCATGGAAAATATTGAGGGAAGAGGACCATGTTACCTTAGAACTGAAGGTATCAGTGATGCACAGGATGAGTCATTAAAGAAAGCATATCTTAATATGGCACCGAGCCAGACATTAAAGTGGATTGAGTCTGGAAAGAATCCGAGTGAGCAGAATGTAGAGATAGAAGGAACGGAACCTTATGTAGTTGGTGGACATACAGCAAGCGGTTACTGGGTTGATACAGAAAGAAGAACTACTATTCATAATCTTTTTGCGGCAGGTGATGTGGCAGGCGGATGTCCTCAGAAATATGTTACAGGTGCAATGGTCGAAGGTGAGATTGCTGCTAATACAATGTGTAAGGAACTAGATGAGGAAACAGATGCTCCTGTAAATGAATCTGGCATTGATAAAGCTTTTGATGAAAAAGTAAACGAGTATAACAGAATTTTAAATAATAAAGATTGTGTATACACGACAGAACAGCTTGAAGATGCCATGCAGAAGGTTATGGATGCTTATGCAGGAGGTATCGGAAGCCATTATCAGTTCAATGAAAAACAGCTTGAACTTGCAAAAGAAAAGATAAAGAAATTGCAGGAACTTGCTGAAAATGTCAGTGCTGATGACTGCCATGAGCTTATGTTTGCATATGAGTTAAAGGAAAGACTTACAGTATGCCTTACACTTATAGAGCATCTTAAAGCGAGAAAAGAGACACGCTGGCACAGTTTTGATGAGAATCTTGATTACCCTGAAAAGAGTGATGAATGGCTCAAATACGTCAATTCAAAGAAAGTTGACGGAGAAATAAAGATAATCACAAGACAGCTTGTGGGAAGGGGTGAGAGCTATGAGCATAATAATTGATAAAGAAAAATGCAGAAAATGCGGCAAATGTACGCAGGTCTGTCCTGGAAGCCTTATCAAAAAAGATGAGGACGGAAAAGCATTTATTAAGTATCCTAAGGACTGCTGGGGATGTTGTTCATGTATAAAAGAGTGTCAGTTTGATGCCATAGGACTTTATCTCGGAGCTGACATAGGTGGAATGGGAAGCCGTATGACAGTAAAGTCAAGAGACCATTTTCTTGACTGGAATATCCGCAAAACAGACGGAAGCATAGAAACAATAATTATAGATAAAAAAGAATCTAACAAATATTAAGTGAATGGAGGAAAAATGTAATGGAAAAATTATCACATCTTGATGCACTTGAAGCAGAAGCAATTTACATAATCCGTGAAGTTGCAGCTGAGTGTGAAAAGCCGGTAATGCTTTACTCAATAGGAAAGGACAGCTCGGTAATGCTTCATCTTGCAATGAAGGCATTTTATCCGGAAAAACCACCATTTCCATTTTTACATGTAAATACAACATGGAAATTCAAAGAAATGATTAAGTTCAGGGATGAGCAGGCTAAAAAGCTTGGCATAGAAATGCTTGAATATATCAATGAAGATGGCGTAAAGCAGGGAATCAACCCATTTGACCACGGTTCTGCATATACAGATATCATGAAGACACAGGCTTTAAAGCAGGCGTTAAACAAATACGGTTTTACAGCGGCTTTCGGCGGTGGTAGAAGAGATGAGGAAAAATCAAGAGCAAAGGAAAGAATTTTTTCATTCAGAAATGAAAACCATGCATGGGATCCGAAGAACCAGCGTCCTGAAATGTGGAAGTTATATAACTCAAAAATCCACAAGGGCGAGAGCATAAGAGTTTTCCCTATTTCAAACTGGACAGAGGCAGATATATGGCAGTATATAAAGAGAGAAAAGATTGAGATTGTACCTCTTTATTTTGCAGATGTAAGACCTGTTGTATACCGTGACGGCAATATTATCATGGTTGATGATGACAGAATGAAATTAAGACCGGACGAGAAGGTAGAGATGAAGAGCGTAAGATTCCGTACACTTGGATGCTATCCTCTTACAGGCGGTGTAGAATCTACAGCAAAGACACTTGATGAAATTATTGATGAGACACTTTCAGCCGTATCTTCCGAGAGAACAACCCGAGTTATTGATAACGAGGCGGCAGGAAGCATGGAAAGAAGAAAAAGGGAGGGTTATTTCTAGGATGAGAAGTTTATTAAAATTTATTACATGCGGAAGCGTTGATGACGGAAAATCAACTCTTATAGGTCATATTTTATATGATTCAAAACTTTTATATGCCGACCAGGAAAAGGCACTTGAACTTGACAGTAAAGTCGGAAGCCGCGGCGGTGCTATTGATTATTCACTTCTTCTTGACGGTCTTATGGCAGAAAGAGAACAGGGAATTACTATTGATGTTGCATACAGATATTTTACAACAGATAACAGAAGCTTTATCGTTGCCGATACGCCGGGACATGAGGAATATACAAGAAACATGGCGGTCGGTGCTTCATTTGCAGACCTTGCCGTAATTCTTATCGATGCAAAGCAGGGTGTTCTTGTCCAGACAAGAAGACATGCAAGAATCTGTGCACTTATGGGAATTAAGTATTTTGTATTTGCAGTAAATAAAATGGACTTAGTCGGTTATGACGAGAACAGATTTAATGAGATTAAATCACAGATAGATGAGCTTTCAAAAGAACTTTCGCTTGAGAGTGTATACATTATTCCTGTATCAGCTACAGAGGGCGATAATGTAACTAAGAAATCAGACAATATTCCTTGGTATAAGGGTGAAGCACTTCTTACATATCTTGAAAATGTAGATGTTACTGAAAAGAAGCAGGAAGAGGGCTTCTATATGCCTGTACAGCGAGTATGCCGTCCTGACCATACATACAGAGGATTCCAGGGTCAGATTGAATCAGGTGAAATCAAAGTCGGTGATGACATTGTAACACTTCCAAGCAAAGAACATGCACATGTTAAGAGTATTCTTGTCGGTGACAAGGATTCACAGAGTGCATTTATGGGTCAGCCTGTTACAATCCAGCTTGATAAGGAAGTTGATGTTTCAAGAGGCTGTGTTCTTGCGGCAGGAAACAATCTTCCTATAAGCAAGTCATTTACTGCAACAATTCTGTGGATGGACGATAACGAGCTTACGCCGGGAACTGATTATATTGTAAAACTCGGAACAAAGCAGATGCCAGCCATCCTTAAAAATATACAGTATAAGATTGATGTTAATACAGGTGAGTATATTGCTGCTAATGTATTGAAGAAAAATGAGATTGCCGTATGTGATATTGCACTTCAGGAAGAAATTGTTATTGATGAGTTCAAGAAACATAAGACACTCGGCGAGCTTATTCTTATCGACAGAATTACAAACATGACATCTGCGTGCGGTGTTGTAGAGACATCAAAGGTTGATGACAGCAAGGATTTAAAGGCTGCGTTTGTATATGGTTCATATAAGGCAAACGGTGATATTTTTGAGGAGTTCTATTATAATCTCGACAGTATGACAATTAACAAGGTAAGGCCTTCAGGAAAGACATATACAGTCGGTGACGAGATTCCTGTAAATGGTGAAAGTTACAGTTATCCTGATGATTTTGATATTGTGGTTCTTCGTGATAAAGTTGCAGTTAAGGTTCGCGACCGTATGGTTGTCGGAATCGGAAGCCTTGACGAGTACGGATATTCAGATGTTCCTGTAATCAACGGACGCGGTTTTGCTGTTAAGATTGCGGATGAGAAAGATTTGAAAGCTTTTCTTTCTGAGCTTAATGCACAGAATGGTAATATAAGCAGTGAATTCTTTAATAAATGGATTACATTCGAGACATACAGAAAGATTGTATTTAAGGACGAAATCTGGAATTAAGGCAAATGCGTGGCTGCCACACCAATCCGGTGTGGCAGCCACGATAATTTTATGAGGGAAGAAGTGCCCGTAAGGGATTATTCAAACAGGAAATATTCACCTTTTTCATCTTTAAGACGGCGGCATGATGCCGAAAAAACGTCTTCGATAATATGGCTTTCGATGCAGTCTGCGGGTGTGCCGTCAAAGACGATTTCTGAATTGTTCATAACTACGATTTTATCTGATATTTCAAGTGCTTTTGATATATCGTGCAAAACCAGAAGCACAGTCTTTCCCCGTTTTTTTAAAGACAGAATCATGTTGTAAAAGTTACGCTGGCCTTCAATGTCAAGGTAGGTTGTAGGTTCATCAAGAATAATTGTATCGCAGTCCTGTGCGAGTATCATGGCAAAAAACACGCGCTGTCTTACACCGCCTGAAAGAGTGTTTACATACATATCGGAATATTTTGTGACACCTGTAAAATCCATCGCTTTATTTACAATGTCTGTGTCTTCTTTTGTCTTGCGGCGTGAAAATCCAAGATGTGGAAACCTTCCGTGTTCTACAAGCACTTTTACAGGAATTGCAGGGATTACCTGGCGTATCTGCGGAAGAAATGCAATCAGTTTTGCACGTTCTTTTGAACTTATTTTTGAAAGGTCGGTGCCTTCAAGTACGATTGAACCGTCTGTCAAATCAGCGGTTTTATTAAGGCTTGATATCAGTGTTGTTTTTCCACAGCCGTTAGGACCTATGATAGTTGTTATACGGCCTGATGGTACATCAAGTGAAATGTTTTTTAATATTGTATCGCTGTGATAAGATACATTTACATTTTTAAAACTAAGCATTAACTCTTCGTCCTCCTTTCTTTTTAAGTAAAAGATATAAGAAAAACGGTCCGCCGACAAATGACATGATAATGCCTGCCGGGAGTTCATACGGAGCTGCGATTATTTTGCCGAGCAGGTCGCATGAGATTACGAATATCGCACCGAGAAGTGCAGAACACGGCAGCAATATGCGTGCGTCGTTTCCGAAAAGTTTTCTTCCAATATGAGGCACGATAAGACCAACAAAGCTTAAAAGTCCGGCATAGCTTACAACACAGCCAGCCATAATGCTTGAAAGAGTCATAAGAATAAGGCGTGTCACACCGACATTTAATCCGAGTGAACGTGCTATGTCATCGCCGAGATTAAGTATGTTTAAGTGGCGTGAAAAACATATTGAAACAAGAACAGCGGCGGCAATTCCGATACACGGAATAATGATTGCCTTTGAAGTGATTCCGTTGAGTGTTCCTATCATAAAAGTTGTTATATTGATTGTTATGTCGCTGTCTATTAATTTTATTGTGTTGATTCCGGCACTCAACAAAGAGGAAATAGTTATTCCGGCAAGAATTATTGTTGTTCTTGAATTGTCGCCAAGATATGCGATTCCAAATACAAGAAATGTCGTAATTAAAGCTCCCGCAAATGCAAAAACAGCGGAGTGTGATGAGCTTCCGTTATAAATAAAGAGTGCGAGCATTACGGCAAATCCTGCACCCGAATTGACGCCGATTGTATTCGGGCTTGCAAGCGAATTATTCATAACACTTTGTAGAATCACGCCCGCACAGGCTAGTCCCATTCCTGCGAAAACACCGGCAATCATACGCGGCAGCCTGATATTAAATATAAGAAGTGCATTTACTGAGGAAGAATCGTTTCCTGTTAATACATTAAAAATATCGTGTGGTTTTATATATACACTTCCCGACAGAATACTTAAAAACATCATAAAAACAAGTATTACTGCAAGTAAAATAAATATACTTATCTTTTTCTTTTTAGTCATATAAAATTATCCCTTAATACGTAAAATTTATGAGTGGACTGGCAGGTGTCCAATGTCGTTATTGTAGCAGAAACACTGAAAAAAAACAATATCATACTAAATTAATAAGATTTATATGAATTTATGGTTGACATTTGCCAAAATAAGTGTATGATAATATCATATTAAGTTGATAGGATTAATATAAAAAGAGGTCACATATGAAATTTAACACAGCGTTATTACATGGAGATTTTAGAGGCGATAAAGCCACGGGTGCAACTCTTACACCTGTTTACCAGTCAAGTGCATTTGAGCATGAATCGGCTGAGGAATTAGAAAAAATATTTAATAACAGAGCACCGGGATTTTCTTATACAAGAATAAGCAATCCGACTATTGATGCTTTTGAAAAACGAATGACAGCACTTGAGGGAGGCACTGCAAGTGTTGCTTGTGCCTCAGGAATGGCTGCATTGTATAACGCTTTCTGCAATATACTCTGTGCCGGTGATGAGATTGTATCAAGTGCAAGTCTTTACGGCGGCAGCATTGATTTATTCAGGGATCTGGAAAGCTTCGGAATTAAGACAAGATATGTTGAGAATAACAATCTTGAGGAATTCAGGGCTGCAACCAATGAACATACAAGACTTTATTTTGCTGAGACAATAGGCAATCCGAGACTTGATGTTACCGATATAAAGAAACTTGCAGAACTTGCACACAGCTTTGATATTCCGCTCATTATGGATAATACAGTTGCGACAGCTTATCTTGTAAAGCCGTTAAGCCTTGGTGCAGACATAGTTGTCAATTCTACATCAAAGTATATCAATGCGAACAGCAGTGCAATTTCGGGAGTTATAACCGATGGCGGTAAATTTAAGTGGGATACAGAAAAGTATCCGGGCATGAAAGATTTTAAGAAATTTGGACCATTTGCTTATACAGCGAAGTTAAGAAACGGGTTGTTCAGAAATACGGGAGCCTGTCTCTCGCCACAGAATGCTTTTTATAACAGCATAGGAATGGAAACACTCGGACTTAGAATGGAGCGTGTCTGTGATAATGCTAAAACACTTGCACAATTTTTTGCTACGGAATATAGTGATATTGAAGTGAATTATCCGGGACTTGCAGGCAGCAAATGGCATAATATAGCAACAGAGCAGTTTGGCGATAAATTCGGTGGAATAATAACAATAAGAACAGGAAACAAGAAGAGAGCATTCGGAATAATTGATGCATTAAAGCTTCCACTTATAGTATCAAACATAGGTGATACAAAAACACTTGTTATTCACCCTGAATCAACACTTAATGTCCATAGTACACAGGAAGAAAAAGAAACAGCCGGTGTATTTGACGATTTGATAAGAATAAGCGTCGGAATTGAAGACATTGAAGATTTAATAGATGATTTCAAACAAGCTATAGAGTCTGTTAAGGATGTTTACTAATAAGCTAAAAGGAGAAAATAATAATGGCAAATATTGATTATGCATCATTAAAAAAAGGCGGCTTCATGAGACAGAAGCAGAAAGGTTATTTTTCATTAAGAATTCAGGTTGTAGGTGGTAATCTTACAGCAGAAAATATCAAGGCAGTTGCTGAGGTTGCTGAGAAATATGGAAAAGGTTATGTTCATATGACATCAAGACAGGGAGTTGAAATTCCATTCATTAATTTTGAAGATGTCGAGACCGTAAGGGCAGAGCTTGCAAAAGGCGGAGTTAATCCGGGTGTGTGCGGACCAAGAGTTCGTACAGTTACAGCCTGTCAGGGTTCTGAGATTTGTCCTAGCGGATGTATAGATACATATTCACTTGCAAAGAAGCTTGACGAACATTATTTTGGAAGAGAACTTCCGCATAAATTCAAATTTGGTGTTACAGGATGTCAGAATAACTGCCTTAAAGCAGAGGAAAATGATATAGGTATCAAAGGCGGCATGGAAGTTACATGGGTAAAGGATAAATGTATCAACTGCGGTGTATGTGAAAAGGCATGCCGTACAGGTGCAATCAAGTGCACAGGCACAGAGGTTACTGTTGATTATTCAAAGTGTAATAACTGTGGCAGATGCGTAAAATCATGTCCGACAGATGCATGGGAAGGCAAGAGTGGATATATTGTTTCATTCGGAGGTCTTTTCGGCAATCATATTTACAAGGGCGAGACAATTCTTCCTCTTATAACAGATGAAGATACATTATTCAGAGTAACAGATGCAGCGATTGGCTTTTTTGAAAAGAATGCTAATCCGGGCGAGAGATTCAGACTTCTTCTTCAGAGAGTTGGGGAAGATGAATTCAGAAAAGAAATACAGGCGGCTTATAAGGGCCAGGAATGAGGTTGAGAATGGAAATTGAAGGAATTAAGATTGATGATACAGTTGATATAACTGATAAAGTTTGCCCACTTACATTTGTAAAGGCAAAAGTTGCTATTGATGAGCTTGACGACGGCGAAGTTATTGCGATAAGAATGAACGACGGAGAACCTGTCCAGAATGTACCAAGAAGCATTAAAGAAGAAGGACATCAGATACTTAAACTTGTTAATAATGAAGACGGTACATATAGCCTTATTGTTAAAAAGGTAGAAGAATAAATACGGAATCACGTAGGAATTGAGGTATATATGGCAGCAAGAGTTAATAAGGATGAATTTGAAGGCAAGGTATTAAAAAGCGATATTCCCGTTCTGGTTGATTTTTATTCAGACAGCTGTGTTCCATGCAAAAAGATGACACCTGTTATCGGTGATGTAGAAGATGATATGGAAGGAAAACTTGCAGTATACAAGGTTAATATTAATTTTGATACAGAGCTTGCAGAAAGTTACGATGTACAGTCTGTGCCAACACTACTTTTGTTTGACAAAGGAAGCGAGAAGGCAAGACAGTGCGGAGCTGTAAGAAAACCACAGCTTGTAGAATGGATTGAGGAAAATCTCAAATAAATAAAATAAAAAGCCGGCAGGCGGAAATGAGGAAAATATGAAGATTACAGTATCAGGAGCAGAAAAAGAAGTAAAAGACGGACTTACATTACCGGAACTTATCGAAATGGAAAATGTTGAGACACCGGAGTATGTAACAGTTTCAATTAATGAAGAATTTGTTGAAAGTGCAGCAAAGGACAGCACAGTATTAAAGGATGGCGATAATGTAGAATTCCTTTACTTCATGGGAGGTGGAAGCTATGGCATTGACTGATGAACAGATTGAACGTTATTCAAGACATATCATTTTAAAAGAAGTAGGTGCCAAAGGCCAGAAAAAGCTTCTTAATGCGAAGGTACTTATCGTAGGTGCCGGCGGACTCGGAGCACCGGCAGCAATGTATCTTGCAGCAGCAGGTGTAGGTACAATAGGAATTGTTGATGCCGATGATGTAGATTTAAGCAATCTTCAGAGACAGATTATTCATCAGACAGCTGATATCGGCAAGGCAAAGGTTAAGTCTGCAAAAGAGACAATCAATGCCATGAATCCTGATGTTACAGTTAATACATACAGAGAATTCCTTACAAGTGAAAATATCATGGACATAATCAAGGATTATGATTTCATAATTGACGGAACAGATAATTTCCCTGCAAAATTCCTTATTAATGATGCCTGTGTTATGGCTAAGAAGCCATTTTCACATGCCGGAATTATCAGATTCAAGGGTCAGCTCATGACTTATGTTCCGGGAGAAGGACCATGCTACAGATGTGTATTCAAGAATCCACCACCAAAGGATGCAGTTCCTACATGTAAGCAGGCTGGTGTAATCGGTGCCATGGGAGGCGTAATCGGAAGTCTTCAGGCTATGGAAGCTATCAAATACATAACAGGTGTAGGCAAGCTTCTTACAGGTTACCTTCTCACATACGATGCAATTAATCAGGAATTCCACAAGATTAAACTTCCATCAAATACAGATGGTTGTGCAGTATGCGGAAGTCATCCTACAATAACAGAACTTATCGACTACGAACAGGTAGAATGTACTGATAAATAAAGTGCAATGAACTATTGAAAAAATAATGTTCAATAAAGGAGCAGATTATGATTTCGATGATAAAAAAAGATTATGAGCTTATCTTAGAACATGCAAAGTCATGCGTTCCGGAAGAGGCATGCGGACTTATTGCAGGCGTTAAGAATGGCGATGATAAAGAAATAAAAAAAGTATATATTCTTACAAATATTGACCATTCAAATGAGCATTTTTCACTCGACCCGAAAGAGCAGCTTGCAGCAGTCAAGGATATGAGGGCAAATGGTCTTGTTCCGCTTGGCAACTGGCATTCACATCCGGAATCACCTTCAAGACCTTCAGAAGAAGATAAACGTCTTGCATATGACAGCAAGGCAAGTTATATGATTCTTTCATTAATGGAGCCGGAAAAGCCGGTGCTTAATTCATTTCACATTGAGGGCGATGTATCGACAAAGGAAGAATTAGTTATATGTTAGATGTTGTTATTATAGGAAGCGGTCCTGCGGGTATTACCGCAGCAATCTATGCCAAAAGAGCTAATCTTAATGTTGCAGTTGTGGAAAAAGAATATCTTGGAACAGGTCAGATAGCAGAGAGCAGCAGAGTTGACAATTATCCGGGAATTCCGGGAATCGACGGTTACAGCCTCGGTGAAAAGTTCCGTGAGCATGCAGAAAGTCTCGGCGTCGAATTCACGGAAGCACAGGTTTTGTCTTTAGGGCAAAAAGACGGGATATGGATAATAGGCTGTGATGAAGATATAACGCTTGAAAGTAAAGCGGTTATATATGCCACAGGCTGTAAAAACAGACCACTTGGCGTACCGGGTGAAGAAAAATATTATGGCAGAGGATTGTCATTTTGTGCTGTATGTGATGGTGCTTTCTATAAAGGAAAGAGAGTTGCAGTAATCGGCGGCGGTGATACTGCACTTGATGATGCAATGTATCTTTCTGACATATGTGAAAAGGTATACCTTGTCCACAGACGTGAATTTTTCAGAGGTTCTGCTTCGACACTTGAGAAGTTAAAACAAAAAGAAAATGTAGAAATTATAGTGAATGTCAGAGTTGAGGAAATCACCGGAGATAAAAAAATTGACGGTATAATTCTTGACAATAAAACAAAGCTTAATATAAGCGGACTTTTTGCAGCAGTCGGAATGATTCCCCAGACAGAACTGTTAAAAGAGTTCGGCGTGCTCGACGAGAGCAATTATGTAAAGGCATCGGAAGATACAAAGACGACAGTAAATGGCCTGTTTGCAGCCGGTGATGTCCGCACAAAGCAGTTAAGACAGGTTGTAACTGCTGCGGCAGACGGTGCCAATGCGATATATTCAGTTATGGAATATCTCAGAAACATTTAAGAAATGGAGAAAGAGTAAGAAAATGGAGAATATGTATCATAGTGCAACGGATTTAATAGGAAATACACCACTTTTATTTCTTCACAGATATATGAAGAAGTCTGGAATTAGTGATGTAAATGTAATAGCAAAACTTGAATATTTTAATCCTACAGGTTCTGTAAAAGACAGAGTGGCTTTATCAATGATTGAAGATGCCGAGGAAAAAGGGCTTTTAAAGCCGGGAGCTACAATTATAGAGCCGACTTCAGGAAATACAGGTATTGGAATTGCATCAGTTGCGGCTATAAAAGGATATAAGGCTATACTTACTCTTCCTGAGACTATGACAATAGAAAGACGCAATATTTTAAAAGCATACGGTGCTGAAATTGTACTTACTGATGGATTTAAGGGCATGAAGGGTGCAATTGAAAAAGCTGAGGAACTTCATGAGCAGATTCCGGGTTCAGTTATTCTTGCACAGTTTGATAACATGGCAAATCCAAAGGCACATATCAAGACAACAGGTCCTGAAATCTGGAAACAGACAGAAGGCAAGGTTGATATATTTGTTGCCGGAGTAGGTACCGGCGGAACAATATCAGGTGTAGGTGAATATTTAAAGAGTGTGAAGCCTGATGTAAAAATTGTAGCCGTAGAGCCAGCTACAAGCCCTGTACTTTCAGAAGGCAAAGCCGGTCCTCATAAAATTCAGGGAATCGGAGCCGGATTCATTCCCAAAACTCTTGATACATCGGTATATGATGAGATTATAAAAATTGAAGATAATGATGCCTTTGAAGAAATGAGAAACATTGCATTTTCAGAGGGTATACTTGTAGGTATAAGTTCGGGAGCTGCATTAAAGGCTGCTGACATTCTTGCAAAAAGACCTGAAAACAAAGGAAAGACAATTGTAGTTTTGCTTCCTGATTCAGGAGATAGATACCTTTCAACACCTGTATTTGCAGGTAAAAAATGATTTTATCGATGTAAGTTAAATGTAAAAAATATACAGATTTGATTAAATATGCCATAGAAATAATCTGTGTAATGAAAAGAGCTGTACTTTGACGGGTAAAAACCGTTAAGGTGCAGCTTTTTATGGTTGATACCGTTAATTAAAACGGTACAAGTGGTTAGAATAATATAATAAATTATTTTTATGTAAATTATTTTTCTCCCGATTAGTTTGATTTTCTCCCAAAATATATTATAATTGGGAGAAACATCCAACATTTGGGAGAAGGGAAAAGGAGTATATATAATGAGTGAAGAATGTACACATGATTGTTCAAGCTGCGGCTCTAACTGTGCCGAAAGAGTAGAGGAGCAAAAAAATAAAGATAACTATGCGGGAGTAAAGAAAGTAATTGCGGTTGTGAGCGGAAAAGGCGGTGTCGGCAAATCTATGGTAACATCGCTTCTTGCTGTTAATTCGGCAAAAAACGGTCTGAAAACTGCTATCATGGATGCCGATATAACAGGTCCATCAATTCCTAAGTCATTCGGACTTAAAGAGAAGGCAAAGTGTGATGAAGAAGGAACAGTTATTTATCCTGAAGTTACGAAGGGCGGAATCAAGGTAATGTCTATGAATCTTTTAATGGATAACGAGACAGATCCTGTTATATGGAGAGGACCAGTAATAGCCAGTGCAGTAAAGGAATTCTGGGAAAATGTAAAATGGGGAGATATTGACTGTATGTTTGTTGACTGTCCGCCGGGAACAGGTGATGTTCCGCTTACGGTATTCCAGTCACTTCCTGTTGCAGGAATTGTTGTTGTTACATCTCCGCAGGAGCTTGTTTCAATGATAGTGGAAAAGGCGGTTAATATGGCAAATATGATGGATATTCCTGTACTTGGAATTGTTGAAAATATGTCTTACTTTGAATGTCCGGACTGCGGTAAGAAACATGAAATCTTTGGAAAGAGCCATATTGATGAGATTGCTGCACAACATGATATTAAGGCGGTTGCTAAGCTTCCGATAAATCCTGAGGCAGCATCAAAAGTGGATGGCGGATTTGCAGAAGATCTTGACGTTTCCGCACTCGATAATATATTTGAGGCAATAAGGAACTGTTAAAATGGATAAAGTCGTCATTTTATTTAAGGGCGGAGTGGAGACACAGGAATATTTCAGTATTGAGATGTCAAAAACATTTCAAAAACACGGATATGAAATATATTGGTTTGACCTTGTATTAAGCGGATTGTCAGCAAAACAGCTCTGTGATTTTTATAAGGCTGATAAATCAAAAAAATTCATGGCGTTCACATTTAATTTTAATGGTATTGCAGGCGAAGACGGGCTTTATGACGAATCATTTGAAGGCGGAAGCTTCTGGAATGAAACGAAAATTCCCGTTTATAACATGGTTGTTGACCATCCGCTGTATTATCATAAATATCTGCCGCTGCGTCCGGAAAATTATATGCAGATAAGCATTGACAAGAACCATATAAGATATATGAAAAGGTTTTTTCCTGATGTGCAGCTTGCACCTGATGACGGATTTCTTGTGCTTGGCGGAACTGAACTTAATGAAAAAAGAGATATTCTTTCAGATAAATTTCTGCCAGTAGATAAGCGTGACATTGATGTTATATTTACGGGAAATTATACACCTGTAAATTCTTTTGACAGGTTTATAGCACATCTTGACAGTGATTATCAGGAATTCTACAGAGGACTTGTAAGAAAGCTTATAGAAAACCCTGAAATGATTGTTGAAGATGCAGCCGAAGAAGAACTAAAGAATCAGGGTATTCAATTTACGGACGATGAGTTAAAACAGATAATGCCTAACCTGATGTTTGTTGATTTGTCTGTAAGATTTTATTTCAGGGCAGAAGTGATTGCAAGGCTTGCGGACAGTGGAATAAAGGTTCATACATTTGGTGCCGGCTGGGATATGCTTGAATGTCGTCACCCGGAAAATATTATTACTGCCGGAAATGTTTCGTCACAGGAATGTCTTGATATGATAAGCCGCTCAAAAATATCAGTAAATGTAATGCCGTGGTTTAAACAGGGAGCACACGACAGAGTGTTTAATTCAATGTTAAACGGTGCCGTCTGTGTTACGGATACAAGCGGATATCTGAAAGATAATTTTATTGATGGAGAGAATATTATTTTTTATAATCTTGAAAATATTGATGCCGCGGCTGATAAAATTAAAAGGCTGCTGACGAATCACGATGAATTAGAACATATTGCAGAAAATGCATATAAGATATGTGCAGAAAATCATAAATGGGAAATGCGTACAAATAAAGTGATTGAATGGATGAACTTGACAGTTTAAATCTGTTTGTGATAATATAGATATCGCTTGCGGATGTGGCGGAACTGGCAGACGCGATAGATTTAGGTTCTATTGTCAACAGACGTGCAGGTTCAATTCCTGTCATCCGCATAAATGGCACGAAGTTAATCGTTAGCTTCGTGCCATTTTGTATGCATATTTTTGGAGGTAAAAATGAAATCAAAATTCAGATTGTTTTTTCCGTGCTATTTTTCATTTTTTGTAAATGGTGCGATGGTACTTTTAGTTGGTGCAATTCTTCCTTATATTATAGAAGAAGCAGGAATTAATTACAGTGTTGCCGGTGGATTTTTATCTGCATTTGCAATAGGTAATCTTATTGCAAGCTTTGTGAATCCGCCGATGGCATCAAAGATAGGAAGAAAAGCAACTATAATAATATTTTCTGCATTAATACCGGTAATGCTTTTTTTTATAACACTTCTTCCACCGGTGCCGGTAATATATGCAGCGTTTGTTCTTGTCGGAATCGGACGAGGTTCTGTCAGCATTATCAATAATGCTGTTGTCAATGATAATTCAAATGGCAAGCCGACTGCACTTAACCTTTTACATATGACATTTGCAGCGGGAGCATTTCTTGCACCATTTATAACATCGCTTTATATAGGAAACGGATTTGGATGGCGTGCACCGGCTTATACTATAATTGCCGGTTCAGCACTGTCTGTTATCTTATATGTATGGATGGAAATAGATTACAACTGGCCTGTTGAGTCTAAGAAGGGTAAGAATGAGGGCAGCATGGCACAGCCATTTTACAAGAGTCCTGTATTTTATGTCTGTGGATTACTGCTTTTCTTATATCTTGGGCTTGAAAACTGTGTAAATGGCTGGTTTGTAACATATTTTAAGAGTATGAACATAATGAGCAGTGCATATGCGACTAATCTTGTATCAGTTACATGGGTTATGGTAATGCTTGGAAGACTGCTCACGGCAAAATTATCATCAAAAGTTGATAAAAATAAACTTATTCTGGCATATTGCGTTGCTACAACAATATTTTTCTTTTTGCTTACAGCGACGCACAGCCTTCCGGTCATAACTGTGGCAATTGCGGGACTTGGATTTTTCTTTGCCGGAATATATCCGACAACAGTATCAAGTGTCGGCAGTATTATCAAAGGTTCTACGGCAGGAATGTCACTTTTTCTTGCCATAGCAGCACTTGGTGGAATAGTTACGCCGCAGATAGTTGGTTTTCTTGCAGACAGAATAGGAATGACAGCAGCAATACTTGTGCTTGCATTTAATGCAGTTGGCATGCTCGTTATGGCAGCTGTGAATGTCGGGATGAAAAAGCGTGGTTAATCTGCAATCTGTCTTCCGGTTCCATCCATGTGAAAATTATCACGTATTATCATTTCTGATATTGGAATGAAGGTGTATCCTTGTGACTGGAGTGTTTCAATTACGGTGCCGAGAGCTTTGGCAGTATATTTTGCACCGTTATGCATAAGAATTATAGAACCGTTACCGAGAGCTTTGTGATTGGTGACGGTTTTTATTATGTTTTCAACTCCATAATCACGCCAATCAAGGCTGTCAACGTTCCATTGTATAGGGTAATGGTTACATCCATATACAGTGTTAATCAACGTTGAATTATAGTCACCGTATGGAGGACGGAAAAGAAATACATCATATCCTGTAAGTTCTTTGACTTTGTCTGTTACATACATTATTTCGTCTTTTTGTTCAGAGGCGGAAAGCTTGCTCATCTGTTTGTGATTATGGCTGTGGTTTCCGAGGTCATGGCCTCGTGAGCAGATTTCTTTTACCATGTCTGGATAAGAGTCAACCCAGCCGCCGGTCATGAAAAATGTTGCTTTTACATTATATTTATCGAGAGTGTTAAGAATTTCTATTGTATCGTCGGCACCCCAGGCGGCGTCAAATGATATAGAAATGCATTTTTCACTGTCATCATGTTTTACACAGTAAATAGGAAGTGATTTTTTGCCGGCGACAGCATTTCCGTTAATGTCGCCACCGCCTATTCCGCTTCCGGGTTTTATGTAAGAGACACTTCCTGATGATACGGGATGGGAATTTTTGCTTTTTTTATCGGGGGTAAGATAGAATAAGCAGGCAAGCACCATTATAAGTGCGAGCAGGATAATTGATTGAAATATAGATTTTTTCATGTTTACCTCCATGCATAGATTGTGGAATTATAACTAAAATATGTTGTTTAAACATAATATGATTTTCTATATAAAAAAATGATTATATATAATAAAAATTGATGAAACAATCCTTGTTGATAAAGAAATATCAATAAGGATATTTTTGTTGCGGCTGATTTTTTTCAGGTGTAAACTAAATTGAACGAGATATATTTCGTTAAAAATACGGGAAAAACAGGAAATTAATTACCCCGTAAACACAAGGAGGAAATAATTATGGCAGTAAAATTTGACGGAAAGAAAACAGGACTTTTTGCGGCAGGCGTTTTATTTGGAACAGCAGGAATCAAACTTCTTTCAAGTAAAGATGCCAAGAAAGTATATACAGGATGCACAGCAGCTGTCCTTAGAATGAAAGATTGTATTATGAAGATTGCAGCAAATGTACAGGATAATTGCGAGGACATTTATGCAGGAGCAGTTCAGATTAATGATGACCGTAAGGCAGCTGCAGCTGAGTACGAGGATGAATCTGCTACAGAGGATGTAGAGTTAGAGGAAGCTAAGTCAGAAGAATCTGAATGTGGCTGTGGATGCAGTGAACAATAATTATTGTATAAATAGTATTACATAATTTAGAAATATACAGAGGCACAATCTTATGAAATTTGTTATTAAAGATGAGATTAGAGGAAGAATGCGTGTCAGGGTAAAGCAGAATGAGATGACTTGCCGTGAGGCAGACATTTTGCAATATTACTTTGATGGACAGAAATGTGTCACAAAAGTTAAAGTTAATGAAAGAGTTAATGATGTAGTTATCTGTTACAGCGGCAGCAGGTCACATGTGATTAAACTGTTACAGCAGTTTAATTATAAAAATGTGGATGTTCCACAGACATATCTTGATAATTCAGGCAGGGAACTTAATAATTATTACAAGGAAAAGCTTATAAACAGGGTTGTTTTGAGAGTTGGCAATAAGCTTTTCGTACCACTTCCTATAAGGGCAGGCATTACAATAGTAAGGTCGTTCAAGTATATCTGGGAGGGGATAAGAACTCTTGCAAAAGGAAAGATTGAGGTTCCGGTTCTTGATGCGACAGCAATTGGAGTTTCTATTTTAAGAAATGATACAGCAACAGCAGGCTCAATAATGTTTCTGCTTGGCATAGGTGAAATTCTTGAAGAGTGGACACATAAGAAATCCGTAGACGACCTTGCCAGAAGCATGTCCCTTAATATAGGAAAGGTATGGCTTGTAAAAGACGGACAGGAAATACTTGTTCCATCAGATGAAATTGAGGCAGGTGATAATGTAAGAATAAGAGTCGGCAATGTAATTCCTTTTGATGGCGAAGTAGTTTCCGGGGAAGCAATGGTAAATCAGGCTTCAATGACAGGTGAATCAATGCCAGTAAGAAAAGGTGAATCTGCGATTGTATATGCCGGAACAGTAGTTGAAGAGGGCGAGATTACAATTTCAGTACGTTCTACTAATGGTGGAAGTAAGTATGAGAATATTGTTCATATGATAGAAGAATCAGAAAAGCTCAAATCATCAGTTGAGAGCAAAGCATCACATCTTGCAGATCAGCTCGTACCTTATTCACTTGCAGGAACTGCACTCACATATTTATTTACAAGAAATGTGACAAAGGCGTTATCAATACTCATGGTTGATTATTCATGTGCATTAAAGCTTTCAATGCCTTTGTCAGTGTTAAGTGCTATTAATGAGGCAGGAACATATAGTGCAACTGTAAAAGGCGGAAAGTATATGGAAGCCATTGCTGAGGCAGATACAATAGTATTTGATAAGACCGGCACACTTACTAAGGCAGAACCTACAGTTAAACAGGTTGTTTCATTTAATGGACTTGGAGAAGATGAGCTTTTAAGAATTGCAGCATGTCTTGAAGAACATTTTCCTCATTCAATGGCTAAGGCTGTTGTGGGAGCTGCCAGGAATAAGAATCTTGTGCATGAGGAAATGCATTCAAAAGTAGAATACATAGTTGCACATGGTATTTCATCACAGATAGAAGGCAGAAAAGTAATAATCGGAAGTTATCACTTTGTATTTGAAGATGAAAAATGCATTATACCTGATGATAAGAAGGAATTATTTGATGGCCTGCCGGATGAATATTCAAGATTGTATATGGCAATCGAAAATGAACTTGCGGCAGTAATCTGTATAGAGGATCCTATAAGAGAAGAAGCAGCAGATATTATAAAGAAGCTTAAAGAAGCGGGAATAAAGAAAGCTGTAATGATGACAGGTGACAGTGAGCGTACAGCAAAAGCTGTTGCTGCAAAAATAGGTGTTGATGAGTATTATTCAGAAGTTCTGCCGGAAGATAAGGCAAAATTTGTTGAAAAAGAAAAATCGCTTGGACACAAAGTAATCATGGTTGGAGACGGAATTAACGATTCACCGGCACTTTCTGCATCAGATGTAGGAATAGCAATAAGTGACGGAGCAGAGCTTGCAAGAGAAATTGCAGATGTCACAGTTGAGGGAAATGACCTCTATGAACTGGTTGCATTAAAACATATAAGCAATGCACTTATGAAACGTATCCATAAGAATTACAGAATGATTATGGGTATCAATTCAACCCTTATTGTACTTGGTGTTGCGGGTATAATTCCACCTACAACATCAGCACTGTTACATAATACATCAACAATAGCAATAAGTTTAAAGAGTCTCGAAAAGTTAATCTGACGGGATTTTAAGTCTGTAATACATTCGCGGTAGGTAAGTTGTATCGCATAAAAATGTCATATGGCATATAACGTGAATGATTACAGACTAAATTTTTAAACACGGGTTAGTAAAAACTAACATTAGTTATAAATATAAAATTTCAGAGTGTTTTTGCTTCGCAAAACAAGATAGGAGGATTTATGTTTTTAGAGATTGAAAAGATTAACAAGTATTACGGTGAGGGGGAAAACAGGAATCATGTCCTCAAGGATGTGACAACCGGGGTTGAAAAAGGAAAAATATGTGTGCTTCTGGGTCCATCTGGTTCGGGAAAATCAACGCTTCTTAATATTATAGGCGGAATTGATGAGGCTGACGGCGGCAATATAATAATTGACGGTGCAAAGCTTGAAGACATGAAAGAAAAACAGCTTTCGTTATACAGAAGAAAGCATCTCGGATACGTTTTTCAGATGTATAACCTCATTCCTAATCTTACGGTAAAAGAAAATATTGAGGTCGGTGCGTATCTTAGCGACAGTCCGCTTGATTTGAATGAGCTTCTTAACACGCTGGGATTGTGGGAACATAAAGATAAGCTGCCTAACCAATTATCCGGAGGACAGCAGCAAAGAACGGCAATAGGAAGAGCTATCGTAAAAAATCCGGATATTTTAATTTGTGATGAGCCGACAGGAGCATTGGATTACAATACATCAAAAGAAATTTTACAACTTATTGAAAAAGTAAATAAACAGTATGGCAATACAATAATTATAGTAACTCACAATGATGCGATAAAAAATATGGCGGATAAAGTAGTTCATCTGCATGATGGAAGAATAAGAAAAGAATATGATAATGAAAATAAAATTCCGGCCGAGCAGCTTGAATGGTAAATGGAAAGTAGAGGTTAAATATGAAAAATCCGCTTAGAAAAAGACTCCCAAGAGAGCTTAAAGACGAATTTGGAAAATATCTTGTGATATTTTTATTTATGACACTTACGATTGGTCTGGTGTCGGGATTTCTCGTCGCCGGAAAAAGTATGGTAAAGACATACAATGATAGTTTTGAAGAATATAATATCGAAGATGGGCATTTTATTTTAAATGATGAGATTACCAGAACATTGCAAAACAAACTTGAAGATGAAGAGGACATAACTGTTTATAGTCTTTTTTACAAAGAGGAAGAAGAGGGAGAGCACACTTACAGAATTTATAAAAATCGTGAAGATATAGATGGTGTGAGCGTACACAAAGGAAGAATTCCCGAAAAAGACGGAGAGATTGCAATAGACAGAAAATTTGCTGACAGTGCAGATTTAAAAGTGGGCGATAAAGTAACTCTTGATAAAAAAGAATATGAGATTACAGGGCTGGTTGCCTTATCTGACTACAGTGCATTATTCAGAAGCAATACGGATTTAATGTTTGATGCACAAAATTTTACAGTTGCTGTTGTGACACCGGAAGCATTTAACAGAATAAGCGATAATAATTTAAAATACTGTTATGCATGGAAATATGACAACACATCGCTGACAGATAAAGAGAAAAAAGATAAATCAGACGATATTAAAACATTCCTTGCAAAAAATGCATTGATGACTGATTTTGTACCGGAGCCTGATAATCAGGCAATTCATTTTGCGGGTGACGATATGGGCTCGGATACAGCAATGGTAATGGTGCTTTTATATATTGTAATAATTATCATGGCATTTATTTTTGCGGTTACATCAATAAGTACAATTGAGAAAGAATCTACGGTTATCGGTACGCTCCGTGCATCGGGATATACACGTAAAGAGCTTGTTATACATTATATGGAACTGCCGATGATAATTATGTTTATCGGTGCGATTATCGGCAATATACTTGGATATACGATATTTAAAGATATAGTTGCTGCCATTTACTATAACAGTTACAGCCTTACTGTATACACGACAATATGGTCGCCTTATGCATTTGTTATGACAACAATTATTCCTTGTGTGCTTATGTTTGTGATTAATCTTTTCATGCTCACAAAAATGCTGAAATTGTCACCTCTGAAGTTTATAAGGCGTGATTTGAAAAAACGCAAAAACAGAAAGGCTGTTAAGCTTCCTGAATGGAAATTTTTTACACGTTTCAGGACAAGAATAATTTTCCAGAATATTTCGAGTTACATAATAATGCTTATAGGAATTGCATTTTCAAGCATAATGCTGCTGTTCGGACTTGTTATGCAGCCGGTTCTTAATGACTATAAAAAGACAATTATTGATAATATGCCTTGCAAATATCAGTATATTTTAAAAATGCCTGTGGAAATTAAAGATAATGAAGCGGAAAAATATGCCATAACAAAGCTTGAAATGCAAAGAGACAATGGCCTGAATGATGAATTTACGGTATATGGATTAAATGAAGACTCGCAGTATTTTGATATTGATTTTTCGGGATTAAAAGATAATGAAATATATGTTTCTGACGGAGTCCTTGATAAATACAGGCTTAAAAATGGTGATACAATAACTTTAAAAGAAAAATATGAGGATAAAGAATATACTTATAAAATTGCCGGAAGCTATGTCTATCCGTCAAGTCTGGCGGTATTTATGGACATAGACAGATTCCGTGATGATTTTGATAAACAGGATACGTATTATTCGGGATATTTTACTGACAACGAACTTGATATTGATGAAAAATATGTTGCTACGAAGCTTACACAAAATGATATGACAATAGTTGCCGACCAGCTTACAGATTCAATGGGAAGAATGTTTTATATATGGCTTGTATTTGCCGTAGCACTTTATATGCTTATGGTTTATCTTCTTTCAAAGATTATTCTTGAGAAGAATTCCAATGCAATTTCGATAGTCAAGATTCTCGGTTATAAAGGAAATGAGATAATGAGGCTGTATGTTGCAGCTACGGCGATAGTCGTATTTATTTCACTTGTTATAAGTGTTCCACTGTCCGATTTTACAATAGGATTTCTGTGGAGAGCAATTATGGGGACATACCCGGGATGGCTTGCATATAAAGCACCGTCGTATGTCCTTGTGGAAATGTTTGTGATAGGTGTTGCAGCATATTCCATAATAGGTGCATTGCAATATAAGAAAATAAGAAAAATTCCAATGGATGAAGCATTGAAGAATGTAGAATAAAAATATGGTATAAAAGATACAGAAAACCCCCGTTGCCGGTGGGATGTACACAAAAGTATAATTTTTGTGACACCTCAGTATTTATGGCATCGGGGGTTGTGTATTCATATGACCATTACGAAATTGTCCAAACTGTTTTGTTTATTCGTCTTTATAAATATCGCCTAAAACAGCCTTACAGAATTGCTTACAGTAGTCAACTGAGAAATTTCTTGGACCGTGTGTAGGATAATCAAATAATGTAGCACCGCATATACATCCGAAGTAACCTGTATAACAGCATGTAGGGTCTGAAAGAATCTTGTTCTGGCTTGCAAGCTCAGGTGTGTAATCAGAAAGCTTATATGTAGTGATTTCTTTGTAGCCGTAGCGTTTATGCGTTACGACAGGCTCAAATTCATAAGATTTGATAGAAGCATTATCACCTTTCTTGTAGAGAGTGAGTTTTGCCATACCGCCAATCATACGTGGTATTTCATCCTGATTTGAAACAAAGTTGCCGAGAGAATAGTAGACAACCATTTTGTGACCATCAGATTCTCTTGTGAATTCTTTTACAGGTTCAATTACATGAGGATGTGTTCCGAGTACGACATCAACGCCTTCTTCAAGGAAAACATTAGTCCACTGATCCTGATAAGAAGTTGATTCATATACATATTCTGTACCCCAGTGAGGGCATACAATAACCATGTCAGCAAGCTTGTGGGCCCTGCGGATATCATCTCTTACCTTTGCCTCATCATCAAATGTGTCAACACAGTAAGGTGCTGATGAAGGAATTGCAATTCCGTTAGTTCCGTATGTATAGTTAAGAACAGCAACCTTAAAGCCCTGTTTTTCGTATACATAAATATTTTTGGCATCTTCTTCACTGTCGTGGATTCCGAGATATGTTGTATCCGGATGTTTGGTTTTCCAGAATTCAATAGTATTGTTGACGCCTGAAAGACCACGGTCGAGTGTGTGGTTTGTTGCATGGAGAATTATGTTAAATCCTGCTTTGACTTCAGCGTCACCGATTTCTTGTGGACTGTTAAATGCAGGATATCCGCCGAGACCCATTTCAGTACCGCCAAGAATAGTTTCCTGATTTACAATATTCATATCAGAAGCTGCCAGATCAGGCAAAATATTTGCAAAGAGGTGGTCGAAATTATAACTTCCATCACTTTCAAGACCGGTTTTGTATACACCTTCGTGTATGAGCATATCGCCAATCATACACACATTAATTTCAACTTCCGGCTCACTTGTTGTAGTTTCCGGTACAGTTGTCATTTCTATATTGCCTGAAGCATTGTCCGAAGAGGCAATATCTGATTTATTTTTCTTAGAATGTGAAACGGCGGATACAACTACGCCGATACTTACACATAGAATAAGAACAAGTGCAATCAGGGCAGGTACGTAATTAACCTGACGTTTCTTCTTTTTAAGCTTGTATCTTTTCTTTTGCTTATCCATTTTAAAACCCTTTCATAAAAATTAATTTACATCAGATATATTACTAAAATGTGGACGTTAGTTCAAGTAATAAATAAAATTAAGTTAGATAGTATTTACTAACGAATTAAAAGTGTTGTATTATATAAAAGATTAAATTATATAAAAATATACCACGCCGCACATTTTGCGGAAGAAATGAGGCAGATTATGGGAAGATACTCTAAGGAAGATATTTTTAGAATGGTAGAGGAAGATGATGTTGAATTTATCCGTCTTCAGTTTACTGACATATTTGGTGTATTAAAAAATGTTGCAATAACATCAAGCCAGTTAGCAAAGGCTCTTGATAACAAATGCATGTTTGATGGTTCATCTGTAGAAGGCTTTGTACGAATAGAAGAATCAGATATGTATCTTTACCCAGATTATGATACATTCGAGATATTTCCATGGAGACCGCAGCAGGGAAAAGTTGCAAGACTTATATGCGATGTATACACACCCGACGGAAAACCATTTATGGGTGATTCAAGAAATGTTTTGAAAAAAGTCATAAAAGAAGCTGCTGATATGGGCTATCTATTTGAGGTTGGACCGGAATGTGAATTTTTCCTTTTCCATACTGATGATAATGGACAGCCGACGACACTTTCACATGAAAGAGCGGGATATTTTGACCTTGGCCCTACAGACTTAGGTGAAAATGTAAGACGTGATATGGTTCTTACACTTGAAGATATGGGATTTGAGATTGAGGCATCACATCATGAAGTAGCACCTGCACAGCATGAGATTGATTTTAAATATGATGAAGCTTTAATCACAGCAGATAATATAATGACATTTAAGCTTACAGTAAAGACTATAGCAAAACGCCACGGTCTTTATGCCACATTCATGCCAAAGCCGAAGTATGGAATTAATGGTTCCGGTATGCATGTTAATATGTCTCTTGCCACAATGGCCGGAAAGAATATTTTTGCTGACGATTCAGATAAATTGGGACTTTCAGAAGATGCGTACCACTTTATTGCCGGTATTTTAGAGCATGCAAAGGGAATGGCAGCAGTAACTAATCCACTTGTAAACTCTTACAAGAGACTTGTTCCGGGATATGAAGCCCCTGTATACATTGCATGGTCTGCAACAAACAGAAGTCCGCTTATAAGAATTCCGGCATCAAGAGGAAATGGAACAAGGGTTGAACTTAGAAATCCTGATCCATCGGCTAATCCATATCTTGTGCTTGCACTCTGCCTTGCAGCAGGGCTTGATGGAATTAAGAGAAAGTTAAAGGTTCCTGCAAGTGTTGACTGCAATATATTTGAGATGACAGATGAAGAGAGAGCAGCATCCGGTATTGCGACACTTCCTGAAAATCTTTATGAAGCAGTCCAGTGTATGAAAAATGATAAGTTTGTATGTGATGTTTTAGGTGATCATATAGTAGAAAAATATACCGAAGCCAAGTTAAAAGAATGGGAAGATTACCGTACAAGAGTTTCCCAGTGGGAAATTGACGAATATCTTGCGAAATTCTAATTTGGAGGAAATGTAATTAATGTCAACTTTAATTGTGGCATTTCCAAAGATTGAGGAGGCGAAAGCAGTCCGCAATCTTCTGGTACGAAAAGGATATGAAGTTGCAATTCCGTGTATAACGGGGGCACAGGTTATCAATCAGGCAGATAATCTTTCAGATGGAATTATTATCTGTGGTTATAAGCTGTCGGACAACATGATTTACACGGAATTAAACGAATATAAACCAAAAAGTTTTGAGATGCTTCTTGTGGCATCGAGAAACCTCTGGGGAGATTGTCAGGATAATGATATTGTCTGTGCTGCAATGCCTATAAAAGTAAATGATTTATGTTCCACAATAGAGATGATGCTTCAGGCACAGGTCAGGAGAAGAAGAAAGCTTCGCAGCCAGCCAAGAAGGAGAAGCCCGCAGGAACAAAAAATAATAGATGATGCAAAGGCGATATTGATGGAACGAAATAACATGTCAGAGCCGGAAGCATTCAGATACATACAGAAGTGCAGCATGGACAGCGGAAATACTATGGTAGAATCTGCACAGATGGTGATAAGCATATATGATGGTGGCTAAATCCTCTGCTCCTGCAAGGGCAGTCGCATTTTGCTTCGCAAAACAAGGAGGCTAAAAATTTATGAAGTTTACAAAGATGCAGGGAGCGGGAAACGATTACATTTATGTTGACTGCACCAAGAAGTTGTTAAAAAATCCGTCAAAGACGGCAATTAAGGTAAGTGAAAGACATTTCGGAATTGGTTCTGACGGAATGATTCTTATAAAATCATCAGACAAGGCTGATTTTTTCATGGAAATGTACAATGCGGACGGTTCGCAGGGAAAGATGTGCGGTAACGGAATACGCTGCGTCGGAAAATATGTATATGACAATAAGCTTACCGATAAAACTACAGTAAAAGTTGATACACTGTCAGGTGTAAAGACTCTTGAATTAAAGCTTGGGGATGACGGAAAGGTTGAATCTGTAAAAGTTGATATGGGAGCACCTATTCTTGAGGCAGAAAAAGTACCTGTAAATACAGCTGTTTTGAAGCCGGCAGACGGAGAGACTGCAGTTATTAATCAGCTTCTTGTTGTTGATGGAAAGTCATACAATGTGACATGTGTTTCAATGGGGAATCCGCATGCGATAGTTTATCTTGACAACGATATAGATATAAAGAAGTTTGAACTTGAAAAAATCGGACCGGGTTTTGAAAAGCATGAAGCATTTCCAGAGCAGGTAAATACTGAATTTATTCAGGTAGTTGACAGAAAGAATCTTAACATGCGTGTATGGGAGCGTGGCTCAGGAGAGACACTTGCATGCGGCACGGGAGCATGTGCAAGTCTTGTAGCAACCGTTTTAAATGGAATGTGCGATGACGAAGCGACACTTCACCTTCTCGGTGGCGATTTGAAAATTAACTGGGACAGAGAAAATAACACAGTATATCTTGAAGGTCCGGCAGTGACAATCTGCACGGGAGAGATTGATGAGTAGATGTAAATAAAGAAAGGATTGGCGTATTATTATGACACAGCAGAGTATGGATACATTTTTAAAAACATTATCAAGTTCGGCACCTGTTCCCGGCGGCGGAGGTGCGAGTGCATATGTTGCGGCAGTCGGCATGTCGCTTGGATCAATGGTTGCCAATCTTACAACAGGCAAGAAAAAATATGCCGAGTATCAGGAAGAAATTGAGCAGATAATCGAAAAAGCAGGGAAGCTCACAGATGAACTTGCCGATTATATGCAAAAAGATGCAGTTGCATTTGAACCATTGTCAAAAGCATACGGACTTCCAAAAGATACAGAAGAAGAGAAAGCACACAGAGAAGAAGTTCTTGAAAAGTGTCTTGTGGCAGCAAGTGAAACACCTCTTGAATTAATGGAGAAAATTCTTGAATCAATGAAAATTCTTGAAAGACTTTCTGTTATAGGAAGTACACTTGCAATAAGTGATGTCGGTGTAGGCATACAGATGGCAAAAGCTGCTTTAAACGGTGCGTCTCTTAACGTATTTATTAATACAAAGCTTATGAAAAATATGGTTGTTGCAGATGATATGAATATGCGTGCTGATGAAATGCTGGTACAGGGAAATGAGCTTGCGGACAGCATTTATGAGACTGTAATGGACAAGGTAAGGTAAATAACAATAATATTGGCATAAATGTACGGGATTTTTTGGCATAGGTTGAGCATAAAAGTACAAGGGAGTATGAAAATGGAAATTTTAAAGGGGTTGCCTGTTGCACAGGCTATTAATGAAGAACTTATAAAAGAATCACAGGAGGCTGGTATCAAGCCGCATCTTGCGATTATCCGTGTGGGGGAGCGTCCCGACGATTGTTCGTATGAACGCGGTGCGACAAAAAAGATGGATAAGGTCGGATTTGACTGCACATCATATGTATTTCCTCAGGATATAACAGATGAGGAATTCCAGAAAGAATTTGACAAGATTAATAAAGATGACAATATAGACGGAATCCTTCTTTTAAGACCGCTTCCTAAGCATATCAATGAAAAAGCAATAGAAGAAAGAATCAACCCGGTAAAAGACCTTGACGGAATTTCTCCGATTAATCTTGCAAAAGTATACGCAGGCGATGTAAACGGTTTTGCACCGTGTACGGCGGAAGCTGTAATTGAAATGCTTGATTATGCCGGGATTGACCTGACAGGAAAGAGAGTTACGGTAGTCGGCAGAAGCCTTGTAATCGGAAAACCTGTTGCAATGATGCTTATGAAAAAAAATGCGACTGTTACTGTATGCCACACTAAGACAAAAGATATGGCAGAAACATGCCGTAATGCAGAAGTGCTTGTTGCGGCGGCGGGTTCTGCAAAGATGATAAAGCCTGATTATGTCGCTGATAATGCGGTTGTAATTGACGTCGGAATCAATGTGGACGAAAGCGGAAATCTGTGCGGTGATGTCGATTTTGACAGCGTGTCAGAAAAGACATCGGTTATTACGCCTGTTCCCGGCGGAGTAGGTTCAGTGACAACATCGGTTCTTGCAAAGCATCTTCTTCGTGCGGCGAAGATGAGAAAATTGTAATTGAACTCTCAGAAAAAATATTTAACAATTAATATAAAAATTGTAGACAGAAAAATAAAAAACAGCTATACTTATACCTGTATAAATACAAAAATATGTTATTTATGCACAAACAGTACAGGGATAGCTGTTTTTTGCTATGCTGTTATGAAAATACATGCACTTGTGCAGATGTGTTTGATAGTTACAAATCAGAGTAGTATCAGCAAAGAATAGGGGTTTTTGTAATTGGGTGCATAAATATTAGGAGAATCAAATGAAGAAAAAATTAACATTAGCGATAGCGGCGTATGTGCTGCTGGTAGCAGGAATATTAACATACATATATTGTCCGAGAACAGTAATAAAAAATACAGCAATGTGGTATGAAAAAGATTTTACAATACCAGTATTTTGTAAGACGGTAAAATTCAAACAGTTGTATGATATTGGATTATATGATGGTCAATTTGAAGTAAGCAAAAAACAGGCAGAAAAAATTGTTATGCAGTTAGATAATGCAGTTGAAAGGTATGAAATGTCAAAAAAGCAGTCGTGTTCTGAATTGACATATAAAGAAATTGAAATAAAAGAGAATACTACTGACGTTGAAAAACTAACGGATTCAAGTCTTGAAAAAAATATTGTAATTAGTGATGTGTGGAATTTGAGTGAAAATATTGAAGTATTAGGATTTTATTATGTAGTGTCACCGATTTGGGATGTTAATTGTGATGATGGAACTCATCCGCCAAGATCATTATTTTATGATGGAAATATGATTGATAGATCTATACCGTATTGTAATATGATTGTTTATAAAGACACAAATAACAAATATTATTTCCGTATATGCAGATGTGTACGAAGAGACTGGTTTAAACCACAAGAGTGGTAAAAAGAAATGTGTTGAGGGCAAATCATATGAAGAAAAAATTAATAATAGCAATAATGGGATACATGGTATTAGTTGCAGGAATATTGTGCTATGCACAATCTCCGTGCGTAGTTATAAAGAATACAGTTATGCCATATGAAAAAGATTTTACAATGCCGGAATCTTGTAAAAAAATATTATTTCAGCGTAAAAAAATTGAAGTTAAATATAAAAAATATGCTGACGTATATGAAGCTAAATTTGAAATAAGCAAAAAAGAGGCTGCCAATATGGTGAATCAGTTAAATAGTGACAGACAAAGATATTTAACGGCGGTTGAAAACAGCAAAGGCGGCGGTGATGAAGAAAGAGAACAATTAGAAAAGACAACGAAAGTATATAATCTTACAAGGCTTTATAGTTATGATAGTGCAATTAGCAGTTTTGCATGTGATGTCTGGGAACAGGGGGAAAAAAACATGATGGATAAAAATGGGAAAATTATAGGATATTATGTGACAGGAACCAAGTTGTTTGCAGAAGATTTTGAAGACGGGGAAGATATAGATATTGTGCCAAAGAATTTTATACTTATATATAAAAATCTAGATGACAAATATTATATATGCATAAAAAGATGGGCATATAGAGATTGGGATTATACATTAAGAGAGTGGGAGTTTAAGGAGAAAGAATTAAAAGAAGAAAATAAGCAGTGATAATCTAGTATTATATTTTGAAAAATTTTACAAAGTTTTACATAAATTTCTTCAAATTGTGATATTGGATTTTACATGACATTACTATAATTATGACGTTTTCAAATGTTTGAGCAATTATACTAATAAGGAGAACGTCATGAAAAGGAGAAAAAAACGGATTGTAGCGGGAACTGTGGCTGCTGTTATGATAGCAGGCAGTATCTTAGGTAATATTTCACCGCTTATTGCGAGCGAGACAGGCGGTGCAGATGTTTCGGTAAATGAGAGTTTTAACAAAGAGGGACTTTGGCTTACGGAGATTTATCAGAATGACGTAGACCGGAGTGTGAAGAATAATTCAAGAGAAAAAAGTGGTTACGAAAGTATCAGGTTATATAAAAGTACAACCGATTTGATGGAATTTGTCGAGATTACAAGTACATATGAAAATCCTGTTAATTTTAACGATACATATGAGTTTATATATAACGATACAGTTCAAGAAGTTACAACAATGGATGATAATGCTGATGTTGTAATACAGCCGGAAGAGAAGGTTGTACTGTGGAATTATAGAAGTGATGTCACAACTACGATTCCTACAGAAACAGAATTCAGGGAAGAGATGAGAATTCCTGACGATGCAGTTGTTCTTAAAGTTACAAGTGGTGTGAACTGGGGCGTTACATCAACATTTTCATTAAAAACAAAAGCCGGCAATAATGTGGTTTCAACATTTACGGCTACGGATAAGGTTAATACAACGGACGGATTTTCGGTTGAGCTTTCAATTCCCGATATTGGAAATGAAATGGAAGTATACCGCGATATGTGTGAGCCTTCACCGGGATATGTATAC
The DNA here is from genome assembly GCF_040096395.1 of Lachnospira hominis (ex Hitch et al. 2025). Classification (NCBI taxonomy): domain Bacteria; kingdom Bacillati; phylum Bacillota; class Clostridia; order Lachnospirales; family Lachnospiraceae; genus Lachnospira; species Lachnospira hominis (ex Hitch et al. 2025). Next base: position 44,448 of record NZ_JBBMES010000013.1, read on the forward strand.
TCAGGACAACTTAATGGTCTTGTAAAGGCTAAAGTTCCTGATTCACAGATTGCCAACGGTGTGTTTATTACGGAAGTAAGACCGAATGATATAAACAGAAGCAGTGTATATGGAATCAGTGATGATTTGATGGAATGTGTCGAAGTTGTCAATACAACAGACCATGATGTTGATTTGAATAACGAATATCAGTTTGGATATGAAGTTAAAGAGGGCAGCAGAAAAATTCTTGATGTAAGCTGTTATGATGAAAATACAGAGTCGGGTATAGGTTCATCTGATAACTGCGTTATTCCGGCAGGAAAAACAGCGGTAATATGGTTTTACAGAATTAATTTTCTGAAAAATTATACAAGTTTTCCTACAGAGAAAGAATTCCGTGATGCTTATAAAATAAGTGAAGATGTTCCAGTGTACATTGTTACGGGTCAGAATGGTATGAACAATACAGACCGTGCAGTTGAGATTTATAAGAAAAATTCTGACGGAACAAGAAAACTTGTGTCAAATTACTGCTATGTTGGTAATTCTGACTGCAAGGATAACAAATCGGCTGAACTTATGGTAAATCCAGAAGGACCTGAAATGCTTCTTAAAACAGCAAATGCAGCAACTTCAATGGGAACTGCAAGCACAGAACAGTATACATATGCAAAAGATGATGGTTCAGCATTGACTTTACAGCTTAATGATACTGTTCCAAAATCTATTATGCAGGGTGATGAGTTAAGAGTTGATTTCCATTTTGAGCAGACAGGAAATCTTGCAAGAACAGGTATCAGTACATATTACAGATTTGACGGAACAGGAAGCTGGAATAAAACAACAGAAGTAAACAGGAGAGTTCCTAATCTTTATGAAGTATTGATTCCTGCGGATGAATTATTTTCACATGATTATGTTGAATTTTACGTGAGTGCGGATAACAGATACCGCAGCACATTAAGTAATATTTACAAGGTGGAAATTAACAAATTAAATGAAACTGACGGAATCAGAACAAATATAGGTGATAAAGAGGAAGTCAGTGGAATCGTAACAATGACAGCTAATGACGGAGGCAATAATTTATCATCAAAAATATATATTGATGATATTGAACGCACAACAACGCCAATGCTTGAAGACGGAGCGTATTTTACATTCCATGCTGACGGCAGGGACAGCTATTTCAGAAATGCTGTTACAACAACATATAATGAAACAATTGCTTCAATAGGAAAGTGGCAGTACCAAATACTTGATGGTCAGGCACTTAATATTGATAACAGATATTTTACTTATAATGAGGAAAATTCATCATATGATGTAACGCTTCGTTTTTGGGCTGGTACATATGGCACGACAGTTGACGAATATCTTATGCCGGATGCGAACAGAGAAGATTTTACAGTTAAAAATCTTGCATTAAAACTTATAAATGGAAATGTTTATTATCCGGTGTCAATCGGACCGGATGATGCAGCTACAAGTGCAAAGACAAATCTTAACACATCATATGGTACAGTTCATTATATTGGTGATTCAGCCGGTATGTGCCCATATATGGATGTGAGTTTTACAGTTCCGGCTACAGAAGTTACTGCAGTTGGTACACAGGTGGATACAACAAAGCTTTCAGAAGGTGAACATACTTTAAAGGTAACTGACGGCATAAATACAAAAGAAGTTACTTTTATTGTGGATAACAAAGCTCCTGAGATTGAGCTTGGTGTAAAAGATGGTGACATTTTGGGTGGAAATATTACACTCAGTCCTAAAGTTACAGAAACAAATACACTGGAAGAATTCGTTGTGGCTCTTGACGGCGAGCAGATTAATGGTACATATGAAACAACCTCTTTTGCTTTGGGCGACGGACAGCATACAATTACAGCATTTGCAAAAGATGCTGCAGGAAATGAGACAACAAAGACAGCGGTATTTATGGCAGACAGTGCAAAGGTAACAATTAAGGACGGTTTAACATCGGATATTACGGATAACAGTGCTTCTCTTTATCTTAACCTTGAAAATGTCAAGTCAGATACAACGGCAACATTTTACAGGGCTGAAAGGATAAAAGCCGACAGTATAAAAACAGATACATCAGAAGGTATTCTTCCGTATATACAGTACACGGTAAATGTACCTGATGTAAAAGATGATGAAATTATTGCCGCAAACTGGGACGGTGAAGATTCAAACAGTAACGATACGCATGCAAGTACAATGTACGTTTTAAATACTGCTTCAAATAAGTGGGATGAAATCGCAAAAGCAGATGAAAACGGAACAATAAAAGAAGCCGGATTTACAGCTGCAAATCATGTAAAAGACGGAAATGCGACGATTATTGTCCAGTGTACTGCTGATTCATCACTTCCGGAACTTGATACAGTTACTGATAAAAAAGTAAATAATAATGCAGACTGGGACGGTACAAATGTTCCGGACGATTACGATTTCTGTTTCGCGTGGGAGACGGATACACAGTATTATGCGGAGGAATGGCAGCATCATTTTACTAATATTAATAACTGGATTGTAAATAATGCGGATGAACGTAAAATTAAATATGTTATTCATACAGGCGATATTGTAGATGATGTCGATATGACATATGAGTGGGAAAATGCAGACGAAGCAATGGGTATTCTTGACAAAGCAGGCATGCCTTACGGCGTTCTTGGCGGAAATCACGATGTTGCGGCAGGTCTTGCAGATTATGAAAATTATTACAAATATTTCGGAGAAAACAGATTTAAGACACAGCCTACATATAGTGGAACATATCAGAACAATAAAGGCCATTATGATTTGATAAGTGAGGGCGGACAGGATTTTATCATTGTATACATGAGCTGGAATATTTATCAGGACGAAATTGACTGGATGAATCAGGTCCTTTCACAGTACAGTGACAGAAAGGCAATCCTTTGCTTCCATACATACACAAATGTAAAGCAGAGCGGCGGAACTTATCTTGATTATTATGGACAGCTTGTACAGAAATATGTTGTTGAAAAGAATCCTAATGTATTTGCGGTATTAAACGGTCATTATCACGGCTCATCGTATGAGACTGTAATGTTTGATGATGACGGCGACGGCAGGAATGACAGAACAGTATATCAGATTTGTACCGATTATCAGTCAGGATTTGAAGGCGGTAACGAATATATTAAGTTCCTATATTTTGACCTTGATAATAACAAGATTTATATGAATTCATATTCTCCTTGCATGGACGATTTTAACTATTATGATACAGAACTTCACACGTTAAATGTAGAAGGTGCATCGGCAACGGGCGTTGACCAGATGGTTCTCGACGTTAATTTCAATACGAAAGAGCAGACAATTCTTGAAAAGAGCTTTTCAGCTTACGTGTATACAAATGAGAAGCTTGGAAACGTAAATGCGGAAGCAGACGGTGCAACAGGAAAAGCTGTACTTGAATTGACAAATCTTAAAGAAAATACAGATTATGCGTGGTATGCGGTTGTAACCAATACAGCGTCGGATATTGAAAAGAGCGGTGTATATGAATTTACGACAGCAAAGAAAAATGAAAGTGTCAATACGGGCGGCAGCGATTCAGATAATCAGGAAAATACAAATTCTGATAAGCTTATTGGTTCGATTGAAACAGGTGACAGGGCAAAGATATGGCTGTTTGTGCTTCTTGGACTGTCAGCGGCAGGTATCGGGGCAGTTACCGTTATAAAGAAAAAAGAGGCATAATTTAATGGATAACAGGAGAAATTTATATAAAAGAGTTCTCCGTGTACTTCTTCCGATGGTGATTCTTGCGGGGATTATCATCGGAAGTTGTCAAATTAAGAGAACTCATATCAAAGCAAATAATAATGTTGTATATGTAAAAGCAAAGGTCACACAAATTATAGAAGATAATTCGGACGGACAGCCATTCGGCGGTGCACAGAAAGTATCCGCAAAGATTACCGGCGGTCAGTATAAGGGGCAGAATTGTGAACTTGATAACTCAAATTCATTTCAAAGAGGTGCATTCTGCACGACAGGAACAAAGGTTATTGCGGTAGTAAAAGATATAGATGGTGTGATTACGGGTTCTGTGTACAATTATGACAGGACAATGATGGTATATGTTCTGCTTGGGCTGTTTTCGCTTTGTCTTGTGCTTGTCGGAGGCAAAAAAGGAGCAGCGGCACTCTACGCACTGATATTTACATTTATATGTGTAATATGTATGTATGTTCCGCTTCTTTATATCGGTCTGAACGGGATATTTGCGGCACTTCTCACATCGGTTGTGATTCTTGCGGCGTCGATATATATATTAAACGGAGTTTCTTCAAAGACGGTCTGTGCAATAATCGGAACAACAGTAGGCATAGTTTTGTCGGGAGGCCTTGCAATGATTGCGGGCAGCCTTTCAAATCTCAACGGATATAACATGTCTGATGCGGAATCAATGATATATATAGCCAACAGTTCAAAACTGCATGTTTCGGATATTTTGTATGCGGGAATATTAATATCGTCACTCGGTGCGGTGATGGACGTAAGCGTATCTATAGTTGCCGCTATAACCGAGATTCACGAAAAGGCACCTGATTTGAAAGCAAAAGAGCTGTTTATGTCAGGTATGCACGTCGGACACGATATGATGGGAACCATGTCAAATACGCTCATTCTTGCATACACGGGTTCGGCAACGGGAACACTTCTTACGATATATTCTTATGAGATGCCTTACCTTCAGATTATGGGTTACAATTCCATAATAACAGAAATAGTCTGCGGACTCTGCGGTACAATCGGCGTGATACTGACGGTTCCGATACAGGCATTTATAACGACGGTGGCGTTGAAATTTAAAAAGTAGGCATATTTAAAATATAAAAGTGATTGACACGAAAATATTAATCAGTTACACTTGTACTTGTATAAATACAAAAATATGTGTTTTATTAACAAAAGTGCAGGCGTAACTGTTTTTTTATTTTTAATTATGCCTGATGAGTAAATAAGACAAAAGAGGAGGATTATGAAAAAAATTAAATTGTTATTTCAAATGATGATTGTGTGCTTTGTTTTTCTTATGTGCATGTTTAAAAACACAAGTAAAGCATATGCAGGATTGGAACAGGTGGAATGTGTTGTAAGTGAAATAGAGATATGCAATATATGCGGTCATAGATATGATGGAGGACAGTGTACACATGTGAAAGGTGTTACTTATAACTATAATGTGTGTAGTCCGGAAGAGATAAAGTATTGTAATATATGTGGTGAAGACATACGTTATTGTGAACATGTTGAAGGCTGGGAATATGGGGGTGAGATTTGTGATACATATGAGTGGTGTAATATATGCGGAAAAGATATGTTTGATAAGAATAGCGGATGTACTCATGTAAAAGGAAGATATTATAATCAAATGGAATGTTCACCATATACAATATATGTGTGTAGTATTTGTAATGAGAATTACTGGGGCGGTGAATGTCCGCATAATGAGGGATCGTGGTATGATGAGGGGTATTGTGAACTTGATCAGGTTGAGATATGTAATATATGCGGGTATATGATGGGAAGTGATAGATGTTCACATGATGTAGGTGAATTTTATGGTGGAACAGAATGTAGGACTATTGTAAGGTGTAAAATTTGTAATAATGATTATTATGATGCAAATGGAGCATGTCCTCATGAAGCAGGACACCGTTATGGAGGGACGGTATGTGAAACCAATATAATAAAAATCTGTAATTTGTGTGGAAAAGATTACAATGATCCAAGTGCATGTGGACATTGGGAAGGACAGCATTATGGCGGACAAGAGTGTAGTGTAACACAGATGAAGATATGCAGCGTGTGTAAAGATGAGTACGATAAATGTTTGCACATAAGAGGTAAAGAGTATAAAAATATTGCATATTATTTTTATATTGAGGACAGAAAAGAACAGTCAGAAAGTGATGTGGCTGATTTAATAACTATAAAAGAGGATGAGAGTAATCCTTATAATTATAAAAATAAAATATATGCAGTTGTTAAGTTTGAAACAAACAATGAAGAAAAGTTTAGAGAAGCATGGGAAAATGTAGGCAAATTTAATGAGAGTGCATGTTGCGTATATGCGGTTATGATGAACATGCATGGAACGCCGACAGAAATATCAAATGGCCCCGGGAAAGGTTATAGTCTGAGAATGAATATTGATGATATTAATTCGCTTGAAAGAAAGCCTGTTCAAAGACTTATACTTTTGCAGTGTTCGGTCGGAAATGTGGATTATGCAGGAGAAAATATTGCATCTGCATTTGCAAAAAAAATAAGCGGACAGGTGTTGGCAGGAGATGCGGAAGTAAATGTGAAAAAATACTATAAACTAAATAGTAGAGATGATGCAAATGACCAATTTTTTTCTGAAAAATCAGAAATATATGTAAGATATGAGGCAGTGGGAAATGGTTGGTATTTTTATAAATATGATCTGGATGAAAAAAGTATAACGTATACAAAATTAAGTGGAAATTCATATAGAATATATCAATTAATAAATATGTTTTCTGTTTAGATAATAGGTGGAAATATGAAAAAAACAAAAATAAAAATAAAAATAGGCATTATATTAAGTTTGTTTTTTATAATAATGTGTTTGAACATATACAAACAAAGCCCGAGATACATAATAAAAGATACGGTTATGTGGTATGAAAAAGATTTTACAATACCGTTATTCTGCAAAAAAGTGAAGTTTGAGTATGATAAAAAGAGCGGTAATTATACAGGAAAGTTTGCAATAAGTGAAAAACAAAAAGATAGCTTATTTGATAATTTAAAAGAATTTAACGAAAGAAGCGTAAATGTAACAAATAGTATTGATAAATATAAAGGCAATTTAAGAGATTTGGATAAAAAAACGCTTAATACAACGATGGTATCATATAATCTTTTATATAAGTATTATTTTAAAAAAGAAAAAAAGAGAGACGATATACAGATAGATAAAATATATCCGGAAGAATGGATGCTGGAAAACTGTGATGAGTTAATAGCAATTTATTTAACAGAACCCAGATATATAAAAGACAGTTGTGATGAAACTGTTTTATCCGATTATAGTAACTTGATTAATGGAAAGGTGCCAAGGTGTTGCATAGTTATATATAAAGATAAAACCGGAAAGTATTATTTTTGCATAAAAAGAACAGATTATTCCGACTGGGACGGACCAGATGTTTGGTAACAATGTTTTAGCAGAAAATATGAAAGGCGATAAAGTGAAAACAAAAATAAAAATAGGCATTATATTAGTATTAAGTATGTTAATGATAATAATATGCAGGAATATATACAAACAAAGCCCGAGATACATAATAAAAGATACGGTTATGTGGTATGAAAAAGATTTTACAATACCGTTATTCTGTAAAAAAGTGAGGTTTGAGTATGATGATGAAACTGGAGAGTACGCAGGTAAATTTTTAATTACTAAAAAACAGGTTGATAAAATTAAAAAGAAATTAATTAGTGCGAGTGCAAGGTACGGAGATTCACTATTTGCACAAAATGAGTACGAAGGGGAGGATATACGTGAATTAAGTGAAAAAATATTAAATACAACTGACGTTTCTCGGAATCTGTTGTATACAACAGATATGGGAAAAGTAAAAAAGATAGATATTGATTCTCAGAAAATTTTTCCGGAAAGTTGGCTGATAGAAAATGAGGAAAATTTGATATTATTATATGCAATTATGCCACAATATGGATATGCAAGATTATTTAATGAGAGCGATATAAAAAACGTACCAATTAGTTATGTCCTTATATATATGGATAAAGAAGGAAAATATTATTTTTGTATAAAAAGAGCAGAACCTTCTAATTGGGAATGACTTGATATGAGATAACAATGTTTTAGCAGAAAATATGAAAGGTGATAAAGTGAAAACAAAAATAAAAATAGGCATTATATTAATATCAAGCTTGTTTTTTATAATAATATGCCGGAATATATACAAACAAAGTCCGAGATACATAATAAAAGATACGGTTATGTGGTATGAAAAAGATTTTACAATACCGTTATTCTGTAAAAAAGTGAAGTTTGATTATGACCGTGAAACAGATACTTATACAGGAAAGTTTTGTTTAAACGAGGCAGACAAAGATAAGTTAATGGATAAGCTTGAAAATGCACATGAAAGGTCCAAAGAGCAGCAGTATATATATTTTCAAGAAATGGGACGTCCAATAAGAAAATTGGGAGAAGTTGTATTGAATACAACTATAGTTTCGGATAATCATGCAGAAAAACAGAATATAGATTCAGAAAAAATATATCCTGAAAGCTGGATGTTGGAGGATAATGCAGAACTTATAGGGTATTATTGGACATCTCCAAGATATATAGATAGTGTGACACTGTTTCAGGATATAAATGATTACGGAAAAATACCATATTGCTATATAGTTATATATAAAAATACAGAAGGAAAATATTATTTATGTGTAAAAAGAACTTATTTTGATGATTGGGATGGACCGGAAAGCTTGTGAAAATTTTTAAATAATCCTTGAATTAAATATTTTCATATGTTATGATACCAATATCGGAGTGTCTTTGACAGGCGGACAGCTGGTTAAGACATTAACAGAATATATTAAAGACTGAGAAAGAGACTCTTTTTCATGGAACCTGACAGGAAAGTGGTGTCACCGGCTGAGAGCACCCACAGGGAATTGGCTGAGGGAACGCTCTGGAGTTGGATAGCTGAACCAATAATATGTAAGATATGGTGGCTAGGCTATTTCGTTGCACGCGTTAAGTGCTAATGAGAGATATGTGATTTTTGTAAGTGCATATCTGATGCGGGTGGTACCGCGGATAATAAGTTTATTCGCCCCGGGATACAGTTAATGTATTCCGGGGCTTTTATGTGTGGCAATATTTAAAATATATTTTGGCTCACATAAGGCTTTTTCAAAAAGAGCGTAGTTAAGAAAGGAGATTACGATGTCAAACATTTACAGAGACAGAACATTAAATCAGGTCAGTGAACAGGATATTGACAGCAATTTAAGAGTAGCGGGCTGGGTAGAGAATATCCGTGACCACGGCGGCGTATCATTTATCGATTTAAGAGATATGTATGGTGTGCTTCAGGTAGTTATAAGAGATGCAGAACTTTTAAAAGGAATTAAAAAAGAGGAATGTATCAGTGTAGAAGGTATCATGGAAAAGAGGGATGAAGAAACTTATAATCCTAAGATTCCTTCAGGTACAATTGAGCTTGAAGCTAAGAAGATTACAATGCTTGGACAGGTTTATCAGACACTTCCTTTTGAGGTTATGACATCAAAAGAAGTAAGAGAAGATGTTCGTCTCAAGTATCGTTATCTCGATCTTAGAAATCAGAAAGTAAAAGATAATATTATTTTCCGTTCAAAGGTTATATCATTTCTTCGCCAGAAAATGACAGATATGGGATTTTTGGAGATTCAGACACCTATTCTTTGTGCCTCTTCTCCTGAAGGTGCAAGAGATTATATCGTTCCATCAAGAAAATACAAGGGAAAATTCTATGCACTTCCACAGGCACCACAGCAGTATAAGCAGCTTCTTATGGTATCCGGTTTTGATAAATATTTTCAGGTTGCACCATGTTTCAGGGATGAAGATGCAAGAGCTGACCGTTCGCCGGGAGAATTCTATCAGCTTGACTTTGAGATGAGCTTTGCAACACAGGAAGATGTTTTCCGTGTAGGTGAGGAAGTTCTCTCAGAAACATTTGAAAAATTTGCACCAAAGGGATTCAAGGTTACACAGGCTCCTTATCCAATCATAAGCTACAAGCAGGCTATGCTTGAGTTTGGTTCAGACAAGCCTGACCTCAGAAATCCGTTAAGAATTATAGACCTTTCTGAATTTTTTAATAAATGTACTTTCAAGCCGTTCCAGAATAAGACTGTAAGAGCTATCAATGTTCATGCAAAGCTTTCAAAGGGACAGCATGAAAAGCTCCTCAAGTTTGCTACAGGTCTCGGAATGGGCGGTCTCGGTTATCTTGAAGTATTAGATGACCTTTCATATAAGGGACCAATTGATAAGTTTATTCCAGATGAGTTAAAGGGTGAAATCAGAGAACTTGCAGGACTTCAGGCAGGAGATACAATTTTCTTCATGGCTGATAAAGAAGACAGAGCTGCATATTATGCAGGACAGATTAGAACAGAACTCGGTGAAAGACTCGACCTTATTGAAAAAGATGCTTACCGTTTCTGTTATGTCAACGATTTCCCAATGTTTGAAAGAGACCCGGAGACAAAGAAGATTGGATTTACACATAATCCTTTCTCAATGCCACAGGGTGGTCTTGAAGCATTAAATACAAAAGACCCGCTTGATATTCTTGCTTATCAGTATGATATTGTTTGTAACGGTGTAGAACTTTCTTCAGGTGCCGTAAGAAACCATGATATGCAGATAATGGTTAAGGCATTTGAAATTGCAGGATATGATGAAGAAGTATTAAAGGAGAAGTTCGGAGCGTTGTATAACGCATTCCAGTTCGGTGCACCGCCACACGCAGGTATGGCACCTGGTATCGACAGAATGATTATGCTTCTTACAAATGAGGAAAATATCCGTGAAGTTATCGCATTCCCAATGAGCGGTACTGCACAGGATCTTATGTGTGGTGCTCCTAATGAGGTAACAGAGCAGCAGCTTAGAGAAGTTCACATAAAAGTCCGTGATTAAAATACGCATGAGAACAATGTGCGGCAGTGCCGCACATTGGATTTTGCTTCGCAAAACAAGGAGGACAAATCCTCTCCTCGCCGTGAGGGGCTCGGATTTTGCTTCGCAAAACAAGGAGGATTATATGGCAAACGTAATTGATGACGCAACGATTGATTATGTAGGTATCCTTGCCAAGCTTGAACTTTCTGACGAAGAAAAAGAACAGGCTAAGAAAGATATGGCGAGCATGCTTGATTATATTGACCAGCTTAATGAGCTTGATACAACAGGCGTTGAGCCTATGTCACACGTATTTCCTATTGAAAATGTAATGCGTGAAGATGTTGTTACTAACGGTGATGAAAGCGAAAAAACACTTTTCAACGCACCTGAAAGAAAAGACAAGACATTTGTTGTACCAAAAACTGTTGAATAGAAAGGAGCGGCCATGGGATTGTTGGATTTGACAGCAGTGGAACTTGCCGGGCAGATTAAGTCGGGAAAAACCACAGCGGTAGAGGCAATGGAAGCTGTTATTGCAAACATTGACAGCAAAGAAGAAGAGCTTAACTGTTATGTTACATTTGACAGGGAAGCAGCACTTTCGGCAGCAAAAGAAGCCCAGAAAAAGATTGAGGCAGGGGAACTTACAGGACCTCTTGCAGGTGTGCCGATTGCAATAAAAGATAACATGTGTACAGAGGGTGTTCTTACAACATGTTCATCAAAAATATTAGGAAACTTTATACCACAGTTTTCAAGCGAAGCTGTAAAAAGAATAGAAGAAGCGGGAGCTGTTGTCATCGGAAAGACAAACATGGACGAATTTGCCATGGGTTCTACAACCGAGACATCAGCTTACGGTCCGACCAAGAATCCGTGGAACACAGAGCATGTACCGGGCGGTTCTTCAGGCGGTTCGGCTGCGGCAGTTGCAGCAAATGAGTGCTTTTGTGCACTTGGTTCTGACACAGGCGGTTCTATACGACAGCCTGCATCATACTGCGGTGTTGTCGGCATGAAACCGACATACGGAACAGTTTCACGTTACGGACTTATCGCATACGGTTCATCTCTTGACCAGATTGGACCTCTTTGTAAAGACGTTACGGACTGTGCAACTATCATGGAAGTAATCGCATCACATGATAAGAAAGATTCAACATCAGTTGAAAGAAAAGATACAGATTTTACATCAGCACTTGTAGATGATGTTGCTGGAATGAGAATCGGTATTCCGAGAGATTATTTCGGAGAAGGTCTTGACCCGCAGGTAAAAGAGGCGGTTCTTTCGGCAGCGGAAGTTTTAAAGTCAAAAGGTGCTATTGTTGAAGAATTTGATTTGAGTCTTGTAGAGTATGCTATTCCGACTTATTATACAATAGCAGCAGCAGAAGCAAGTTCAAATCTTGAAAGATTCGACGGTGTAAAATACGGTTTCCGAGCAAAAGATTATGACGGACTTCACAGCATGTATAAAAAGACGCGTTCAGAAGGATTCGGGCCTGAGGTTAAGAGAAGAATCATGCTTGGTTCATTCGTATTAAGTTCAGGTTATTACGATGCTTATTATCTTAAAGCACTTCGTGTAAAAGCCATGATAAAGAAGGCTTTTGATGAGGCATTTGCAAAGTATGACGTAATACTCGGACCTGTTGCACCTACAACAGCCCCTAAGCTCGGTTCATCACTTGCAGACCCTATCAAGATGTATCTTGGTGATATTTATACAATTTCCGTAAATCTTGCAGGACTTCCGGGCATAAGCGTTCCGTGCGGAAAAGACGATAACGGTCTTCCTATAGGTGTCCAGCTTATCGGTGACTGCTTTAATGAAAAGAAATTAATTCAGACTGCCTACGCATATGAGCAGGCACGCGGTAAATTTGAGTAAGGAGGAAAAAATAATATGTCGAAACAATACGAAACAGTTATTGGCCTTGAAGTTCATGTAGAACTGGCTACCAAAACAAAGATTTTCTGCGGCTGTTCAACAGCATTCGGCGGTGCACCTAATACACATACATGCCCTGTCTGCACAGGTATGCCGGGCTCGCTTCCTGTCCTTAACAAACAGGTTGTGGAGTATGCGGCAGCAGTTGGTCTTGCTACAAATTGTTCAATAACACAGCACTGCAAATTTGACAGAAAGAATTATTTTTATCCTGATAACCCACAGAATTATCAGATTTCACAGTTATATCTTCCGATATGCCGTAACGGACATGTTGATATTAAGCTTGAAGATGGAACAGAGAAGGCAATAAGAATCCATGAAATCCACATGGAAGAAGATGCCGGAAAACTTGTCCATGATGACTGGGAAGATGTTTCATATGTTGATTACAACCGTTCAGGCGTTCCGCTCATCGAAATCGTATCTGAGCCTGATATGAGAAGTGCAGAGGAAGTAATCGCTTATCTTGAAAAATTAAGACTTATAATACAGTATCTCGGAGCATCTGATTGCAAACTTCAGGAGGGTTCAATGAGAGCCGATGTAAACCTTTCGGTAAGGGAAGTCGGAAGTACAGAATTCGGCACAAGAACAGAGACAAAGAATCTTAACTCATTTTCTGCTATTTCAAGAGCTATTGAAGCAGAGCGTGACAGACAGATTGATTTGATTGAATCGGGAGAAGCCGTTATTCAGGAAACAAGAAGATGGGACGACAATAAGGCGTATTCATATGCAATGCGTTCAAAGGAAGATGCACAGGATTACAGATATTTCCCAGACCCAGACCTTGTTCCGCTTAACATAAGCGATGAGTGGCTTGGTGAAATCAGAAGCCGTCAGCCTGAGTTTAAGACAGAAAAAATGGCACGTTATGCCACAGAGTATGGAATTCCTGAATATGACATTAATCTTATTACAGATTCCAAGAAACTTGCTGATATTTTTGAGGCAACAACATCACTTTGCAATCAGCCAAAGAAAGTTTCTAACTGGATTCTCGGCGAGACAATGAGAATTCTTAAAGATAAGGACATGGAGCCTGAAGATATTACATTTTCACCTGAAAATCTTGCAAAGCTTATCAAGCTTGTAGAGGCAGGTACTATCAACGGTTCTGTTGCAAAAGACATATTTGCCGTTATATTTGACGAAGATGTAGACCCTGAAGCCTATGTGAAAGAAAAAGGTCTTGCACAGGTGAGCGATGAGGGCGAGCTTCGTTCGGTAGTTGAAAAAGTGATTGCAGACAATCCGCAGTCAGTTGAAGATTACAGAAATGGTAAAGATAAAGCAATCGGTTTCCTTGTCGGGCAGACGATGAAAGCAATGAAAGGAAAAGCAAATCCTGGTCTTGTAAATAAAATTTTAAAAGAGCTTTTATAATAAAATCATGAAAAGCCGGGCTGGTTATGCAGTCCGGCTTTGTTAGAAAATAAATTCGGTAAGTACAGAATCAAGAATAATTAGATGAGAAAAATTTTATAAGGAGAAATTTATGTTAAAAGAAAATTTTAAAGTGGCAGTTCCTGAATTTCCTGATAGAAAGACATCAATTACAGCATATGGTGCTGTTAAAAATGTATATGATGACGATACAGGAAGAATAAATGCAAGAGTCATAAATGAGGCAATAAAAAGTATGTCGTCACAGGGCGGCGGTACGGTAGTAATTCCGCAGGGGGTATGGATGACATCACCAATCAGGCTTTTATCCGGGGTTCGTCTTTATCTTGAACGTGGAGCAGTTCTTAAATTCACAAAAAATAAGAAAGACTATCCGTTAGTTATTACTAATTATGAAGGTCAGGAATGTATAAGAACAGTTTCACCTATTTCAGCGGACGGAGCTGAAAATATCGCAATAAGCGGATATGGTGTTATAGATGGAAGCGGCGATTTATGGCGTCCTGTAAAACAGTTCAAGCTTACAGAAAGACAGTGGGATGCACTCCTTAAAAAGAGCGATTATGTTATTGAAACAAAAGAGGGTGGCATATGGTTTCCGTCAGAAAGTGCATATCTTGGAAACAAAGCAAATATTCAGGGAAAAACACATGACATATTGCCACAGGCGGCAGATTATTATGATTTTTACAGACCTGTTATGGTTGAAATTAAAAATTGCAGCAATGTACTTCTGGAACAGGCAACATTTATGAATTCTCCTGCATGGAACATACATCCGATATTCTGTAAAAATCTTACTGTGCGTGACATTACGGTAAGCAATCCGTATTATGCACAAAATGGTGATGGAATAGACGTTGAATCGTGCCACAATGTTGAAATATACAACAGCACATTTGAAACAGGTGATGATGCAATCTGCATAAAATCAGGAAAAAATGCTGAGGCGAGAACATTTGAAGACCCATGCGAAAATCTTTATATACATGATTGCATAGTAAATGAAGGCCATGGCGGATTCGTAATCGGAAGTGAGATGTCGCGTGATGTAAAAAATATACTCGTCGAAAACTGTACATTTGCAGGCACAGACGTTGGTATCCGCATAAAGAGTGCAATGGGACGTGGCGGTGTTGTAGAAGACATTACAATCCGTAATATTAATATGATAGACATAAAAAACGAAGCTGTAATCCTCACGATGGGATATGTGCTCAATTTACTTGATAAAAATGAGACGATTGCACAGGTTGATGAGAGCGATGTGCCGTATTTCAAAAATATCCTAATTGAGCAGATAGAATGTAACGGCTGTGATACAGCGGTAAAAATCGAGCCGATAAGTGGCCGTGAAAATACAATTTCCGATATTACTATAAAAAATTCTGTGTTTGCAGCTAATAAAGAAAATGTGATAAATGGGGAAAATATAGTTATCATATAAAAAGAATGAAAATATATTGATGTTCTGTATATACAAAAGTTGCTGCCGTATTGGAAGTAATGACATTATTTAATTTAACTGCGTGCGGTGGCAAAACTGAAAATACAAATAAAAAATCTTGAGCTGAAAACAACGGTGACAGATGGATTTTCTATATATCAAGCAGATTTTGCCGGTTGCGAGAGTGATGTTATGCAGTGGCTTGATAAGGTGGGAATAAGCAGGTAAAATCAATATTATTTTTGCATAAAACACACAGATTATTGATTTTGATATTTCTTTGTTATATAATTTATCTGTGTTGCTTTAAAAAGTGACATGCTTAACCAATATTAATATAATGGCATGTGTCCTTATGCTGGGACAGACATGTACAGAAACGGAGGATTATAATGGAAAACTTAAAATTACTTTATGAAGGAAAAGTAAGAGAAGTTTATGACAATGGTGACAGCTTGATAATGGTTGCAACAGACCGTATATCAGCATTTGACAATATCCTGAAGAACAAGATTACTGATAAGGGTGCTATTCTTACTCAGATGTCAAAGTTCTGGTTTGATTATACAAAGGACGTAGTTCCTAATCATATGATTTCTGTAGATGTTAATGATATGCCTGAATTCTTCCATAAGGATGAGTATAAAGGCAGAAGCATGAAGTGCAAGAAGTTAAAGATGCTTCCTATTGAATGTATCGTAAGAGGTTATATCACAGGCAGCGGCTGGGCAAGCTACAAAGAAAACGGAACAGTCTGTGGCATTAAGCTTCCTGAAGGATTACAGGAGTCTGAAAAGCTTCCTGAGCCAATCTACACACCAAGTACAAAAGCTGAAGTTGGCGACCATGACGAGAATATTTCATATGAGAGAAGTATTGAAGTTCTTGAAAAAGCATTTCCTGGAAAAGGCGAATACTATGCTACAAAAATAAAGGACTGCACAATCACACTTTATAAGAAATGTGCAGAATATGCACTCAGCAAAGGCATTATAATTGCTGATACAAAGTTTGAATTCGGTCTTGATGAAGATGGCAATGTGGTAATCGGCGATGAGATGCTCACACCGGACAGTTCAAGATTCTGGCCATTGGAAGGCTATAAGCCTGGTCAGGGACAGCCTTCATTCGATAAACAGTTTGTAAGAGACTGGTTAAAGGCAAATCCTGATAATGATTTACTTCTTCCTGATGAGGTTGTAACAAAGACCGTTGACAAGTACAAAGAAGCATATGAACTTTTAACAGGCACACCATTTTCTAAATGATTTTAGACAAATAAGAGTATGGAGAAGTTGATGGATAACAATAATATTATGAATACAGCTGATTTTGACGTGCTTCATGAGGAGTGCGGAGTATTCGGTGCATATGATTTTGATGGAGAAGACGTTGCATCTACAATATACTATGGTCTTTTTGCATTACAACACAGAGGACAGGAAAGCTGCGGTATTGCCGTAAGTGATACCAATGGTCCTAAGGGCAAGGTAATGTCTTACAAAGATATGGGTCTTGTAAATGAAGTATTTAATCCGGAAAATCTTGAAAAATTAAAAGGAAATATCGGTGTTGGACATGTGCGTTATTCGACAGCTGGCAGCAGTGTCCGTGAGAATGCACAGCCTCTTGTTCTTAATTATGTCAAGGGAACACTCGGTATGGCACATAATGGTAATCTTCTTAATGCAGTAGAGCTGCGTGAAGAATTGTCATATACAGGTGCTATTTTTCAGACAACTATTGATTCAGAAGTAATTGCATACCTTATTGCGAGAGAAAGACTCAAAGTAGGAACTGTCGAAGAGGCAGTTAAAAATGCAATGTTAAAGATAAAAGGTGCTTATTCGCTTGTGGTAATGAGTCCGAGAAAGCTTATCGGTGCAAGAGACCCATTTGGATTTAAGCCGCTTTGCATTGGTAAGAGAGATAATACATATTTCTTATCATCAGAGACATGTGCTCTTGATACTGTAGGTGCGGAATTTGTAAGAGATGTACTTCCGGGTGAAGTTGTAACAATTACAAGCAAAGGAATTGAATCTGATACATCGCTTTGTCAGAAAAATAACGCAAGATGTATATTTGAATATATTTATTTTGCAAGACCTGATAGTAAGATTGATGGAATGGGTGTATATGAATCAAGAATTAACGCAGGACGTATTCTTGCAAAAACTCATCCTGTAGATGCAGATTTGGTTGTGGGTGTTCCTGAATCGGGAAATCCTGCGGCACTTGGATTTTCACTTGAATCAGGTATTCCTTACGGAAATGCATTTATAAAAAATAACTATGTCGGAAGAACTTTCATCAAGCCGAAACAGGCACAGAGAGAATCAAGCGTAAAAGTTAAGCTTAACGTATTAAAAGAAGCAGTTGCCGGAAAGAGAGTTGTTATGATTGATGACTCAATCGTAAGAGGTACAACAAGTGCAAGAATTGTAAGCCTTCTTAAAAATTCCGGAGCAAAGGAAGTTCATGTGCGTATAAGCTCACCGCCGTTTAAACATCCTTGTTATTTCGGTACGGATATTCCGTCAGAAGACCAGCTTATCGCTACAGGAAAGACAGTAGATGAAATCTGTAAAATAATAGGAGCAGATTCGCTCGGTTATCTTGAAGTTGACAGATTAAGCGAGATGATTTGTGGAGGAACGGGATTCTGTGATGCCTGCTTTACAGGTAATTATCCGATGGATCCGCCTACACGGGACATTCGTGGAGAGATGGGCTGATTAAAATTAAAAATCAATTTTAGTGTATACATAAAACCGTCAGAATCCGTGCAATAACGGATCTGGCGGTTTTTGCTTTTTATTAATTAATTATTTTTTACATATTATTTTTCAAAGGCTGCAATCTTTTTGAGATTGTCAGGAATTGCAATATGCTGCGGACAGTTCTTTTCGCAGCGGTGGCAGTTCAGACAGTCTGAAGATTTTCCGCGGTTATAAATTATGCGGTTGTGGTACATGTTTGAAAAATTATTGTTAATTTTATAGTTGTTGTAAAGACCAAAAAGCTGTGGTATAGGTATGTTTTTCGGACAGACTTCCATACAGTAGCCACATGATGTACAAGGAATTTCAACCGATTTTTCAATTATTTTAATAACTTTTTCAAGAATTTCTTTTTCATCTTCATTAAGCGGTGTGAGATTATCAAAAACAGAAGTGTTATCAAGTACCTGTTCCATTGTATTCATGCCGCTTAAAACCATAAAAACATTATCAAGTGAAGCCGCAAACCGGAGAGCATATGATGCAGGTGAAGCATCTGGATTGAATTCTCTTAACAAATCAGCAGCTTCTTTTGGAAGATTTGCAAGAGTACCCCCCTTTACAGGCTCCATTACAATAATAGGTTTGCCGTGTCTTACGACAGTTTCGTAGCACAGACGAGATTGTATTATTTTGTTATTCCAGTCAAAATAATTAATCTGAAGCTGTACAAAATCGACATCAGGGTGTTCTGTAAGGATTCTGTCAAGAGTTTCAGCATCATCGTGAAATGAAAATCCAAATTTTCTGATTTTTCCTTCTTTTTTCATCTCTTCGGCAAATTCAAATCCACCGAATTCAGTGGTCTTTGCATATCTGTCTTTTCCCATGTTGTGCATAAGATAATAGTCAAAATATTCGGCACCGGTTCTTTCAAGCTGTCTGTTAAAGTACATAGGATATTCATCACCGGATTTTACAAGAATGGTAGGCATCTTGTCTGCAAGTATGTAATCTTTGCGGTCATACCTTTCGGTCAGGGCTTTTTTAATTGCCCCTTCAGATTTTTCATCATGATAAGGATATGCTGTATCAAAATAATTAAATCCTTTTTCAATAAATTTATCTGCAAGCTGATTAAAATAATTCTGGTCAATGCTTGTCTTATCCTCTGGATTAATAAGAGGGAGTCTCATGGTTCCGAAACCTAATTTTTTCATAAATACTCCATTCTGCCACAATAGATATTTTTTGTGGCATATTATATACGTGTGTAACGAGCCAAAGTCCGTGCTTGCACGAGACCTTGGCGACTGCCGCGATAACTTGAGAAACTCGCGGAGCGTGTTTCTCATAGTTATGTGGATATATGTATCTGCGGGCAGATTGCATACGTTATTATATAAAATTATATATGATAAAGAACGGAATTTAAAGTTAAACAGTGAATTAATTTATTAAAATTAAAGAAAAAACAGGAAAAAAACGGGAAGATTTGCTATAATAATGAAAAATTGAATGTGACCGGAGTGCAGAAAATGATAATTTTGGCAATGGCAATTTACTGCGAGGCAAAACCGCTGATTGAGAAATACAGATTAAAAAAAGATGAGTCATATATGCCGTTTACAGTATTTGCAAATGAAGAAAAAGAAATATTGTTAATTATTACAGGGACAGGTAATGCTGCTGCTGCGTCATCGGTAGCGGGTGTATGTGCAAAGCTTGATTTGAAAGCAGACAAAAATTTTCTTGTAAATATCGGAACTTGTGCATCAGCATCGGCTTCGGATGAAATATACATATGCAGCAAAATTACGGATGAATCATCAGAACGTACATTTTATCCGGATATGATATATAAAAATCCTTTTAAAGAAGCGGAAATTATAACATCTGCCGTTCTTTTTGAAAATAAAAACGACAAAAATCCGCAGAATACATCAGATACAGTATTATACGATATGGAAGCAGCATTTGTATGGCAGGCAGGTGCGTACTTTTTTGCACCGCACGAGATGAGTTTTGTAAAAATTCTCTCTGATAATGGTGATACAGAGGGGATAACGCCGGATTATATAACTGCACTTGTGGAAAATCATATTAATATTATTGGTGAATATATAAACAGGCTTCGTGATATTCTGAATGATATTTCATGTGCCGGTGATGAAAAGGCGGCAAAGGAAAAGCAGCTTGCAGACAAGCTTTGCCGGGATTTGTGCTGTTCAAAAACGATGGAATATGAATTAAGGCAGTATATAAGATATTGCTTTATTGAAAATATAGATATTAATGGTGTTGTGTGTAAGATGTATGAAGAAAATATGATGCCGTGTAATGATAAGAGAGAAGGAAAAAAGAGATTTGAACAACTTAAAAGCAGATTATTATAACAGTTTTTTTTCGCATATATATGTTGAAAAATCGGTTGCGGATATGCCCGATACAGTAAGAATCCTGAATAAATTTCCACAGTCACACATTATATATATCGACCACTACAAAGATGTGTTCTGCAGAAGCCGGCAGTCATCGGTTTTACAGCACAGGACACAGAATCTTATAATTGCAAAAAAAGAAAATAATCTTGTATATGCCGGTGCACCTGTATGCCAGAGCTTTGGGAATGAACATTTTTATTATACATCATGTATGATGAATTGTGTGTTTGACTGTGAGTATTGTTATCTTAAAGGCATGTATCCATCAGGAAATGTCGTACTGTTTGTCAATTTAGACGACATTTTTGATGAAGTGTATAAATTGCTGCAAAAACATCCTGTATATCTTTGCGTATCATATGATACAGATTTGCTTGCAGTAGAAAATATTTTCGGATATACAAAAAGATGGGTGGATTTTGCAGAAAGACATACTGATTTAAAAATTGAGATAAGAACAAAAAGTTCATGTGAAAAATTTTTAAAAGAAATTGCCCCATCAGACAATATTATATTTGCATTTACGATGTCACCTGATGAAATTATTTCCAAATTCGAGCACAAAACAGCCTTTCTTGATTCAAGAATCAGCTGTATTGAACTTGCATTGGATAAGGGGTTAAAAACGCGGATTGCATTTGACCCAATGATATATTGTAAAAACTGGAAAAGTGTTTATACAGATATGTTTGACAAAATAACAGGCAGAATAGACTTAAATAAACTTCTTGATATAAGTGTCGGAACATTTAGGATTTCTGCGGAGTACATGAAAAATATGCGTAAAGAAGAACCATTTAGTGCAGCTGTTCAGTTCCCATATAAAAATGATAATGGATATTATCATTATCCGGATGAAATTATGAGAGATATGGAAGATTATATGGTATCGCTGGTAAGCAGATACGTTGAAAAAGATAAAATATTTTTATGGGAGCGGCAGGAAAAATAATAAAATTATAGATTGTGACTGGAGAAACAAAAATATGAAAAAAGCGGCGGTTGTAACCGGAGCATCATCAGGAATTGGTCTTGCGATAAGCAGAATGCTTGTAAAAAACGGATATGAAGTTTTTGGAATTGCGAGAGATTTTTCAAAAGTACATAAAGAAGAACAATTTAACATGATAGAATGTGATATAACAGATACAGAAAAAATAACGCAGATTTTAAAAAAAATCATGTCAGAGAATGAATTGTATATTCTTATAAATAATGCCGGTGTCGGTTATTATGGTTTACATGAAGAACTTAATGCGGCAAAGATAAAGGAAATTGTAAGAACTAATTTTGAAGCACCGATGATTCTTTCGCAGCTTGTGCTGCGTCAGTTAAAGAAAAGTAAAGGATTTATAATTAATATTTCATCAGTTACAGCATTACAGCCAAGTCCGCATGGATGTGCGTATGGTGCGTCAAAGGCGGGGCTTACGGCATTTTCGAGAAGTCTGTTTGATGAGGCAAGAAAATATGGAGTGAAAGTCGTGTCAGTTCATCCTGATATGACAAGCACTGATTTATACAGGAATGCGGATTTTAAAGAAGATGAGGATATGGCGGCACATCTTGAGCCACAAGAGGTTGCACAGACGGTTGAATATATAATAAATATCAGGGACGGTGCGGTGATACAGGAAATTACCATTAAGCCGCAGTTTCACAGAATTAGAAGAAAATAAGGAGGCATAATATGATAAGATTTGGTGTGCTAGGTTCAGGCTACAGAGCTTCTTTGTATTTCAGAATAGCAAAAGCACTTCCTGAACAGTTTGAGATATGTATGGTTCTTTGTCATAGTGAGGAATCAGCATGCAGAGTAAAAGAAAAATTCGATTTTCCTGTGACATGTAAAGATGAAGATATGATAAATTCAAAGCCTGATTTTGTTGTATCAGCTGTTACGAAAACACTTATGTGTGATACGGTTGAAAAATGGCTGAATATCGGAATTCCGGTTCTTTCAGAGACCCCGGTTTCGCTCGATAACGGCAGACTTTTTCAGGTATGGGAAAATATAAAAAACAACAATTATACGTGTAATAAGCTGCAGGTTGCTGAACAGTATGCATTTTATCCGACATATGATGCAAGAATACAGATAGTAAAATCCGGTCTTATAGGTGAACCTGTTTCAATGACTATATCATGTATGCATGATTATCATGCAGTCAGCATAATACGTGAGTTTCTTGATACAGGAATAAATGATGTAAATGTTATAGGAAAAGCATATCAGATGAAAGTCACTGATACAAAAACACGTTACGAAATTCTTACAAAAGGTGATGTTGTGAGTAAAGAAGAAAAGCACCTTATTATGGAATATGACAACGAAAAGACAGCATTTTATGATTTTATGTCAGACCAGTACAGAAGTGATATAAGAAACAGATTTATAAATGTTCGTGGAACAAGAGGCGAGATAACAGATAATATGGTATATTTCCTGAAAGATAATAATGTTGCTGCATCAGAAAAAATGGATGTTTATAAAGATGAGGAAACAGGAGAAATACTGGCAGTAAGTTTCCGGGGAAGAAAATTGTACATTCCGCCTTTTGGTATATGCGGACTTGGTGAAGATGAAACAGCGGCTGCGAGAGTGCTGGCTGGAATGAAAAAATATGTTGACGGAGGAGAAGAAGTTTATCCTTTAAGATATGCTCTTGAAGATGCATATACGGCAAATCTTATGACTACGGCGGCCGGAAATTCATGGCAGCCACAGAAATCACAAAACAGGCCATGGAAATAAGAAAAACAAAAAAGCAGCGGGAACTTAACACTTGGAAATGTGTCAGGATTCCGCTGCTTTTGTATTATTTTTTAGAATAATACAGATTTAAAAAAATCTGGCTTTTAATCCGATTATGAATTTGAAAATAATAAGAAGAGGAAGTACATATGTAAGATATATTTTTAATTTACTGCTTAACTTAATGCCTTTTCCTGTATTGGCTTCTTTGATAAAGTTATCCCAGCCCCATCCATTTTTGCATACACAGAATAAAAGATAGATGAGTGAACCTATAGGGAGTATTAAATCACTTACAAGGAAGTCTTCAAGATCAAGGATTGTTGAGCCGGCACCGAGAGGATTAACTCCTGATAAAATATTGAAGCCCAACGCACATGGAAGTGAAAGTATTATCATAATTATAATATTAATGTAACATGATTTTTTACGTGAAACACCTGTCATATCCATGAAACATGCAATAATACCTTCAAATACGGCAATTACGGTTGAAAATGCTGCAAATGACATAAAGAGGAAGAAAAGACTTCCCCAAAGCTGTCCACCTGCCATATTGCTGAAAATATTAGGCAGTGTCACAAATATAAGACTTGGACCGCTGTCAGCATTGACACCGAATGCAGAGCATGCTGGGAAAATTATGAGACCGGCAAATATAGCAACAAATGTATCAAGTATACAAACTCTTATTGATTCACCAAAGAGTGATTGCTCTTTTCCAATATAGCTTCCAAAGATTGACATTGCACCAATTCCGAGACTTAATGTAAAAAATGCCTGATTCATTGCAGCAACAATAACATTAAACAGCCCGATTTCGGCAACCTTGTTAAAATCAGGAACAAGATAAAACTTAAGTCCTTCAATACCACCTTTGAGAAGCATGCTGTGAATTGCAAGTAATATAATAAGTGCAAGAAGTGCAAGCATCATTACCTTTGTAATTTTTTCAACACCATTCTGTACACCAAGTGAGCATACAATAAATCCGGTAACAACTGTAATTATCATAAATCCGACAAGGATATATGGGTTTGCTGTCATATTTGTAAAAGTTGTGCTTACTGTTTCAACTGATGCATTATTAAAATGACCTGTGAGACTTTTATAAAAATAGTAAAGCATCCAGCCTGTTACGGTCGTATAAAACATCATCAGAAGGTAATTGCCGACAATGGCAAGATAACCATGATAGTGCCATTTTGTACCCGGCTTTTCAAGTACTTTACAGTCAAGAAAAGGGCTTTTGCGGCTGGCACGGCCGATAGCAAATTCCATAGTCATAATGGGAGCACCCATAAGAATAAGGAATATAAGATAGATAACAACAAAAGCTCCGCCACCGTATTGTCCTGTTATATATGGAAATTTCCATACATTACCGATGCCGATTGCACAACCGGCAGATAACAGAATAAAACCGAGGCGGGAGCCAAGGGATTCTCTTTGTTCCATTATAAAACTCCTTTAAAAATTGATATTTAAAATATATCCTTTTTTTGGATTTCATGCAAGAGTAATGCGTTAAATTATTACATTTTAGAAGAATGACTAAATAAAAAATAAAAAAATATGCAAATTGACATATGTTCATTATATGATATACTATAATAGTTACTGAAGGTATTAGTTTTTGGAGGTGGATTTTTATGACCGATTACAAGAAACCTGTAGTTGTAGGTTGTGACGATGTTGCTGAAGGGGTTTATGCAGCGAGTGGTTGTTATACAGTCACAACTAATATACATCAGAGACCAGAGTTTGGCAGGGGCGATTACAGAATTCAGGTTAATGCAAGACATGATACAAGTCATACATGCAGCCAGCAGCTTTTAACGCTTGGATTTAACCAGCCTGTAGAATACAGTAGTTCTAATGGTACGCCTGTACTTACATCGGGTCCAGAGATTAAGATTGCATTTTCATATTGGAATAATCCAAAGGATAACATCGGAATGGGTGATGTTATTGTAACATCAGAGGCAGGATTATCTGTAACATATGCTTATATGACAGATAATGCATAATTAATTAAGATAACATAATAAAAACCGCATCACCGATTTTGCCGATGATGCGGTTTTTTGTGATTCTCATAACACATTTAAAAATTTCTTGTGATTTCCTCAATCTCATCATCATTAAGAAGAGTACATTGCATGTCATGGATTGAATATACACGGTCACACATGGTAAGAACAGTAGGACGATGAGTTGTTACAATACATGTACGAGGGTAATCATCTTTCATAATATTTTTAAGAACATTTCTTTCTGTTGTAACATCGAGTGCGGAAGTGGCCTCATCAAGCAGGAGAATAGGCGATTTCCTAAGGATTGCACGGGCAATTGAGAGACGCTGTGCCTGACCTTCGGAAAATCCGCCGCCGCGTTCTTTTATTTCACTGTTGATTGTGTCAGGAAGTTCCGAAACGAATTCCCATGCACATGAAAGCTTTAAAGCTTCAATTATATCAGCATCTGCTGCATCCGGCTTTACACTTCTCATATTGTCAGCAATTGTGCCGGAAAACATAGTATTTCCCTGTGGAACATATGAAAATAATGCTCTTGCGGCAGGCGAAAGTGTAAGACTGTTATTGTAATTTTCTCCGCTTTTTAGCAGGCACGTTCCTTCGTATGGATGAAGAAGAGAGAGAAGAATGCGGAGCATAGTGGTTTTTCCCTCACCGGAAGGACCGACAAGTGCCACAATTTCATGTGGAGCAGCCTCAAAAGAGACATTTTTAAAAACTTCTGTACCTGAGTTGTATTTATAGGACATATTGCTGATTTCAAGGCGTATGCCATATTTTTTTCCCATATCGGAAAGCTGTGTAACTTCTTCGGTCTGCGAGTAATCGTCGCGTGGCATGTTAAGAATGTCCATGAGACGGCCTGCAGAGGTAGTAAGATTGATTGCTGTAGGAACAAGTGAGATAAGTGAGTTTAAAGTTCCTGTAAGCTGACCTGAAAGTGAGAGGAAAAGCGTCATAGTACCATAACTTATAGCACCGCTCCATACACGGTAAATTCCCCAGCCGTAACAGCTGTAAGATACTGCCATTCCCACAATAGCCATAATAAATGATGTCACAGCTGACATGCGGTTGAATTCAAGTCTCATTTTCAGGTATTTAGTCTGTAAATCTTTTAATCTTTCACAATACAATTTTATAAGGTCAAAAGCCTTGATTGTCTGTATGTTAGAGAGTGACTCCTGGTTGAAGCCAGACATTTCGGCATTCAGAGCGGCACTTCTTTTATTATTATTGACCATGCGGTTCATGAGTTTTCTTGACATAAGTACACTTACAGGCATGCCGATTAATGCAAATATGGCAAATGTTGCATCATGGTAAATAACAATGCCCAGAGCCATAATAAATTTGAAAAGATAAATTATAAGATTCGGGATAAAGTTCAATATTCCGTTGGAAATATTGGATGCATCCGAACTCCATCTGACAAGCAGGTCACCTGTGTGATAATGTGTTATTGCCTCCCAGTCAGTCGATAACATTTTCTCGTAGATATCGGCTTTTATTTCATTGTCAACACGTATGCTTATCTTTGATGAAAGGTATGAAGTAAACTGTGATATTGCCTGACTTCCGATTGTAAAACCAATCATCATGCAGAAGGTTTTTAAGAGTTCACCTGTCTGGTGGCCGGTTATAATATCTACTAAATCTTTGGAAATAATACTTGATAACAGTCCGATAGCAGTTCCGATAAGCCCCGAAAGTGTATAAAAAATCATAGATTTCCAGTAATGTCGTGCATATCCGTAAATCCATACAGTCTGTCGGAGCATGTCTTTTAACATGCCTTCTTTAATTCGCCTTATAATATGTTTAATGATATTCATTGTCGATTTCTTCTTTCATTAAAAATGCGGATGAAGGATTTTTGGTGCAGCAGAGTCTGAAAACTGTAATTCCGGCAGCTATTTTTTCTGATGCTGCAAGATTATTTTCAAGCAGTCCGGTATTCCAGCACGGTGATATCATGCGTTGTGCAATACTTAAAACAGCGTCGTCACCGTCAATTCGCCTAACTTGGTCAGTAATGTCTTTTTTTATAAAAGTTATTCCGCCAAGCGGGTAACTGCGGCTGGTATAAATGCCGGAAGTGCCGCACCACGGAATTCCTATAACTACAGGAATTCCATCTGTGGTATTTATATCTATAAGATTTAAGTCACCGTTAATGACAGGCGTGTTAAAAAGTTCTTTCCACATATTTGTATGCGTTGATTTCCCGGCACCTGAATGACCTGAAAACAGCCATGCTTTATCTTTATAAAGGACTGATGCCGAGTGTATGGCATACATTCCCTTAAAAGAAGCATTATAAAGAAAGATTGTTCTTATGGCAAAAAATATTTCTTCACTTATGTCCGGTTTGTCTGAATCTGTATCAGATGTGCGTTTACAGTACATATTACATGTACGTCCGTCCTTTGAAAGATGCCATTCAATCAGTCCGTATGGTTTGTTATATCTGCATATGTAAAATGAATCATCTTCAAGAAGAGTGAGTTCATCAGTTCTTAAAACCTGTTTTTTTCCACGATGAAAAAACGGAATAAAATGCGTTATATTAATTGTAATATCGTCATGCACTGTATCCTTAAATGTATCAAATGACAAATCTTCATTGTCATCATAGCGGAAAATGGAAAAATTGTCTGAAACATATTCATCCGGTGCATTGATGCATATAGAAATTGTATTAATTCTTAAATGATGCGGTTTAGAATTATCCGGCAGGGTTATAATATCATTTTCACGTTCAAAAACCCTGTAGGCTGCAAGTATGTCTAAAAATGAATCAAGATCGTCAGAAAGAATAGTTTTATCATCGGGAGTAACGGCATTGTATTTTTTACACATTTCAGATAAAATTTCATCTCTTCCAAAGCCATCGGAAAGGCTGTTCCATATAAAAATGCCAGTGTCATTGAGTTTCACACATTTTTTTAAATCTGCAACAGATTGTCCATAAGGCATAAGATAAGGAATGCCATTTATATATTCGAGAGTGTAGTCTGCAATTGTCACGGTGATTAATCCTGTCCTTTCTTTATTTTATTTAATCATAATAGCATATGCACAAAAGTTAATCAAATAGACTAAATTTGTAAATCAAATTGTTTGTGAATTGTTGTTTTTTTAACAAACGGGTAGTATAATTGTACTATAGTTAAAACAATCTGAACGGAGGATAAATATGGCAGAAGAAAGAGAACTGATTCTGAAGCTGGGTCAGAAGATTACAGACAGAATCGGTGTCAAGGTTACGACAAAAGACCCTGAATACTGGGGCCTTGCCGGTGTTATAACCGATGAGATGGCAGAAGTTGCACTTTCTATGAAAGTAAGAGTACCTGCAACGGCACCACAGATTGCCAAAAAGTGCGGAAAAAGTCTGGAACGCACAGAAGAACTTTTACAGGAAATGAGCGTTATAGGTCTTATAGAATATAACTGGGAAAATAAAGATCATGTAAAGCAGTATATACTTCCTATGTTTGTTCCGGGCTGTGCTGAGTTTATGATGATGAATGAAAAACAGGTTGAAGAACATCCTGAACTTGCAGATTTCTTTGAGAATATGTCAAGACTTCCGCTTGAAAAAATCACACCGATGGTACCGCTTGGCGGTGCAGGAATCGGTATGCACGTTATACCTGTTGAACAGGCTATTCCGGCAACACAGCAGTCAGTAAGTGTTGAGCATATTTCATACTGGTTAAAGAAATATGAAAATAAATATGCAGTCGGAGCATGTTCGTGCAGAAGACAGCAGAGAGTCCGCGGTGAGGGTACCGGTGAGATTGAGGGTGAGCTTTGTATCGGTGTAGGCGATATGGCTGATTATCTTGTTGAGACCGGAAAGGGACGTTATATAGACCTCAATGAAGTGCTTGAGATATTGCAAAGAGCCGAAGATAATGGTTTTGTACACCAGATTACTAACATTGATGGTGAAGATAAGATATTTGCAATATGTAACTGTGCACCGGGTGTCTGTAACGCACTTAGAACTTCACAATTGTTTAACACACCGAACCTTTCGCGTTCAGCATATCGTGCGAGTGTAGAATCAGATAAGTGTGTCGCATGCGGACGATGCGTTGAATTTTGTCCTACAGGAGCAGCAAAGCTCGGACAGAAACTTTGTACAAAGAATGGTCCGGTTAAATATCCGCAGGCGGAGCTTCCTGATGCAGTTAAGTGGAGCAAAGAAAAATGGGATCCTGATTACAGGGATAATGCAAAGATTAACTGTTATGATACAGGTACAGCACCTTGTAAGACCGCCTGTCCGGCACATCTTCCTGTACAGGGTTACATAAAGATGGCATCGCAGGGTAGATATATGGATGCGTTGAAGCTTATCAAAAATGAAAATCCATTTCCGGCAGTATGTGGTGCAATATGTAACAGAAGATGTGAGGATGCCTGTACAAGAGGCACGATTGATGAGCCTATCGCAATTGATGAGATTAAAAAGTTCATTGCAGCAAAAGAGATTAATGAAAAAGACAGATATATTCCTAAGACTGTAAATCATGAAGGCAAGCAGTTTGAAGAAAAGATTGCCATAGTTGGTGCAGGACCGGCCGGTATGTCAGCAGCATATTATTTAAGATGTAAAGGCTATCCTGTAACAGTTTTCGAGCGTGAAGACAAAGCCGGAGGAATGCTTCTTAATGGTATTCCGTCATTCAGGCTTGAAAAAGATGTTATTGCGGCAGAGATAGAAGTGCTTAAGACTATGGGTGTTGAATTCAGATTTGGCATTGATGTCGGAAGTGATGTGACGATACAGCAGCTTCGTGATGAAGGATACAAAGCATTCTATATAGCTATCGGTGCGAGAGGCGGAAGAATGGCAGGAGTTCCGGGAGAAGATGCAAAGGGCGTCATGAGCGGAATAGAGTTCCTTAACAAAGTAAATAAAGATGAGGAACATATGAAGCTTAGTGGCAAAACAGTTGTTATCGGCGGCGGCAATGTTGCGATGGATGTTGCAAGAACAGCACTTCGTGCAGGTTCAGATGATGTTTCTATGTATTGTCTTGAAAGCCGTGATGAGATGCCGGCAGCAAAAGATGAGATTGAAGAGGCATTAGAAGAAAATATCAGCATTAACAACGGCTGGGGACCAAAAGAGATTATCACTGAAAATGGCAGAGTCAAAGCAGTTGTTCTTAAAAAGTGTACTTCAGTATTTAATGAGGAAAAGAGATTTGCTCCTGTATATGACGAGAATGATACTATTACAATAGAGTGCGATAATGTTCTTCTTTCAATTGGACAGCAGATTATCTGGGGAAATCTTTTAGCAGGAACAAAAGTTGAACTTAATAAAAATGGTACTGCAAAAGCGGATCCTGTTACATATCAGACGGCAGAACCGGATATTTTTGTCGGCGGTGATGTATATACAGGACCTAGATTTGCAATAGATGCAATTGCAGCCGGAAAAGAAGGTTGTGTATCAATTCACAGATTTGTACATAAGGGTCATAGTCTCACACTTGCAAGAGATTTAAGACATTTCATTGAGCTTGATAAGAATAATCTTGACATTGAAGAGTATGATAATGCAAAGAGACAAAGACCGGGCAGAAAATCAGGCGATGCAGCATCAACATACAGGGACTTACGTGAGATATTCACAGAAGAACAGCTTAAAACAGAGGCTTCAAGATGTCTTGGATGTGGTGCTACAGTTGTAGACCCTAACAAATGTATCGGATGCGGACTTTGTACAACAAAGTGCGAATTTGATGCTATACATCTTTCAAGAGACCTGCCTGATGCAAGCCGAATGACAAAATCAGAAGATAAACTTAAAAAGATTCTTCCTTATATGATTAAGAGAGAAATCAAGATTAAGTTTAACAAAGATAAAAAATAAGCAAGCAGGATTTGTGTGCACACAAGTATAGCATGCCACGCATAAGCGTGCCGGATTGGAGAAATTTATGCATGAATTGGGAATTATAGTCCATGTTGCCAAGACATTAAAACATGTAGCATTGCAGGAAAATGTAAGTAAAATCGGCAGTGTCACACTTGAAATCGGAGAAGTGTCAGGCATAGTGGAAAGTTATCTCACAGATTGTTGGGAATACTACCGTAAAAAAGATGAACTTATTGAAGATTCAAAGTTGATAATTGAAAAAATAGAGGCGGTTACGTATTGCGATGACTGTGAAAAGACTTATCCTACAGTGCAATATGGAAGACAATGTCCATACTGTAAAGGTTATAATACGTGGCTTGCGGTAGGAAATGAGTGCAATATAAAAGAAATCGAAGCGTGCTGATAAACAAAGGAGGAGAAATCTATGTTATTTCATGTTTACGGAGGAAATGCTCTCTATCAATGGGGAGCAATGATTTTAGTCCTTGTAGGACTTATACTTTTAAATGAGGTTGCAAGACGTACAAAGCTTGGTGGCCTTATAATATTTGGTGCTGTACCGGTTGTACTTACAATATATTTTATTGTCATTGCAGCATGTGCGGCAGCAGGACAGACATGGGCTGTTGAAAACCAGACACATGTTTATATGAACGGCTGGTTCCACTATATGAAGCTTTATGCATCACTTGCAGGTTGTATTGGTTTTATGATGATAAAGTATGGCTGGGGAATCGGTAAGACACATTGGTTTAAGGCATATCCGTTTGTAATAGTTGCAATTAATATTCTTATTGCTGTTGCAAGTGATTTTGAATCAGCAATCAACGGATGGTATAAATGGTGGCTTTCATCAGAAGATGTATGGCTTTATGGTGGATGGCACAATGTAATGAATGGTATTGCAGGTCTGATTAACATATTCTGTATGACTGGCTGGTGGGCAGTATATTCATCAAAAGATAAAAAAGATATGATATGGCCTGATATGATATGGGTATATATCCTTGTTTACGATGTATGGAATTTTGCTTATACATACAACTGTCTCCCAACACATTCATGGTTCTGTGGTGTAGCACTTTTACTTGCACCTACAATTGCAGCACTTTGCTGGAACAAGGGTGGCTGGATTATGAACAGGGCAAACACATTGTGTGTATGGTGTATGTTTGCACAGGTGTTCCCTCTTTTCCAGGAAACAATGTCAGACGGAACACAGATTTATCCATGGGCAACACTTACAAAGCAGTATGCTGACGGAACATTAAACGGAATTGCAGCGGGAACATCAGTAAATGCTGACCCTACAGCAATGACAATAGTATCTGCTACAGCACTCATTGTTAATGTAATTGCACTTGCATACATCATTTATAAGTCAGTAAAGACTAAGACAAATCCGTATAAGGGTGAAATTTTTACGGATTTCAGATATTATAAAGCAGCAGCAGACAGGAGCAATATGTAATGACAGACAAAATGAAGATTATTGAAGTTAAGCAGAGTGTATTTGCAGATAATGATGCGGATGCTGAAAAGCTGAGAAAAGAGTTAAAAAGTGAAAAGACATTTCTTTTAAATCTTATGTCGGCACCGGGAAGCGGAAAAACAACAACGCTTGTACAGACGATAAACCGTCTTGAAAAAGATTTAAAAATCGGAGTTATGGAAGCTGATATAGATTCAGATGTAGATGCATATACAATAGCCGAAAAGACCAATGCAAAGTCAATACAGCTTCATACAGGCGGAATGTGTCATCTTGATGCCGATATGACAAGACAGGGCGTTAAGGAACTTGATACAAAAGACCTTGACCTTGCAATCCTTGAAAATGTAGGAAATCTTGTCTGTCCAGCTGAATTTGACACAGGTGCATCAATGAATGTATGTATATTGTCAGTGCCTGAGGGTGATGATAAGCCGCTTAAATATCCGCTTATGTTTACAATTTGCGATGCAATGATAATTAACAAAATTGATGTCTGTGATTATTTTGATTTTGATATGGAAAAAGTGCGTGAGTATGCGTACAAACGCAATCCGAATCTTAAAATATTCCCTATTTCCGCAAAAACCGGTGAGGGAGTAGACGAATGGTGTAACTGGCTTAAAGAAAAAGTTATAGAATGGAATAAATAATTTATTTATCTTAATTGTCTGGCAGGTTTCTGATATCGGTGTACAGGTATCAAAAACCTGCCAGCTTTTGTTATTGAGTTTTATCTATATGCGTGATAAACTTAAAAAGACAGGAAAGCGGTAATCGCATAAAGGAGTAGTATTACTTGTTATGACTAAAAAACAGTTAGCACTTGAAGTTATAGATAGACTAAAAAAAGAATATCCGGATGCAGGCTGTACACTCGATTATGATGAAGCATGGAAGCTGCTTGTAAGTGTAAGGCTTGCGGCACAGTGTACTGATGCGAGAGTCAACGTGGTTGTTGCCGGATTATTTGAAAAATATCCGTCAGTGGCAGCACTTGCCGGGGCAGATGTTGATGATATTGAAAAAATAGTTCATCCATGCGGGCTCGGCAAAAGTAAAGCAAAAGACATAAGTGCATGTATGAAAATGCTGCATGAACAGTTTAATGACAGAGTACCGGATGATTTTGATTTACTTTTAAAGCTGCCGGGGGTAGGAAGAAAGAGTGCCAATCTTATAATGGGAGATGTGTTTGGAAAGCCTGCTATAGTAACGGATACACATTGCATAAGGCTGTCAAACAGAATCGGTCTTGTAAAAGACGAAAAAGAGCCAAAAAAAGTTGAGATGGCATTATGGAAGATAGTTCCGCCGGAAGAGGGAAGCGATTTGTGCCACAGGCTGGTCTGTCACGGGCGTGATGTCTGTACGGCAAGAACAAAGCCGCATTGCACAAAATGCTGTCTTTTCGATATCTGCAAAAGAAACGGAGTAAAAGAATATGATTAGACAGGAAAGTCTTGAAGAAATATCTGACGGAAAACTTTATTCGGAAAATGACTGTGTAAAGGCAGATACAGGCAATTGTGCCGGGTGCAGGCAGGTATGTTGTAAGGGAATGGAAGCTTCAATAGTGCTTGACCCATATGATGTATACAGATTGACACAAAAGACGGGAAAGTCATTTAACGAGCTTATTAATGATAAGATAGAGATAAATATTGTTGACGGGATTATGCTTCCGAATATGAGAATGAACCCGGATACTAATGCGTGTGGATTTCTGCTTAATGACAACAGATGTGCAATACATGATGCAAGACCAGGGGTCTGCAGGATGTTTCCGCTTGGAAGATATTGGGAAGATGATACGCATTTTAAATATATTCTTCAAAAAGGACAGTGCAACAAGGACAATCTGTTTAAGATAAAAGTAAAAAAATGGATTGATATGCATGAGGGTGAGCCATACAGGGAATTTATAATTTTATGGCATGTTTATCTCAAGCAGATTAAGAGTGCTGCATTGAATTTAGACGAGCAGCAATTAAGAATTTTGTGCATGTATACATTAAAAACATTTTTTGTCACACCGTATATGTCATCAGATGCAGATGGATTTTTTAGAGAAGTAAGAGAAAGAATTCAGAAAGCATATACTGATTTGGGAATGCGGTAAAATTTTTAAGTAATAAAATATCTGGGCTATATAAAAATAAAGATATAGTCACACATGGAGGATTTATGAAAAAAGATTTATTTTACATAGGTAGATTTAGTGTTCACGGCTACGGGCTTATGATAGGAATTGGATTTATACTTGCTTTATTTCTGGGAGAATATAGAGCAAAAAAGAAAGGAATGAAAGAAGAAGCGATAATAGATCTTGCGATTATAGCGGCTGTCGGAGGATTCCTTGGAGCTAAGATTTTATATATAATTGTAAGTCTTAAAGAGTTTTTGCAAAATCCGCTAGCCGTAATCGGTTCAGAAGGATTTGTAGTATATGGAGGAATTATTTCGGGTGTTCTTTGCTGCATGCTTTATTGCAAAGTGAAGAAGTTAAAATTCCTGGATTATTTTGATATTGTTATGCCGGAAGTGGCACTTGCACAGGCTTTTGGAAGAATTGGATGTTTTCTTGCAGGGTGTTGTTACGGAAGACCTACAGATTCAGTGTTTGGTGTGGTATTTCCTGAAGACAGTCTTGCACCGGCAGGAATAAAACTGATTCCGACACAGCTTATATCTGCAGTAGGAGACTTTGCGATAGCGATAATCCTCATTATACACGCAGATGTTGTATTCAAGAAAGCAAAAGAGAGCAGTTTGAAGGCAAAAACGGGATTTGGCATGGTTTCAGGAGATATAGGATGCATTTATATGTTTTTGTACGGAATAGGAAGATTTCTTGTTGAATTTCTACGAAATGACGTGAGGGGGACAGTTGGTAATCTTTCAACATCACAGTTTATTTCTTTATTTATAGTAGCAGGAAGTATTATTTTATATGTGATAAACCATAAGAAAGCAAGTGCATAATATTATTTTCGTAATAAACCATTGGTGCGTTGTCAGGATAAAGTGTAATCATTCTTACAATATAAATAATAATAGTAATAATTCCTGTTATACATAAAAGAATTGTAAAAATTTTATTTGAGCACTTGAAAATATATCTGTTTAAAATACCATAAATTAACAGCGGTACCCATAAAAATATGGATGGACTCCAGTAAAATGCGTCTTTGAAATGAAATGTCAAAAGGTTTACAAACGCTCTTGTCATACCACATCCGGGGCATGGAAATCCGGTTATTATTGAAATCAGGCATATTTTATGAAATAATAGATTTAACGAGATAAATGCAATGATAAATATAATGATGAATGTTTTGATGTGCATTATATCGTTGTAGATATTTTTAACTATATTTTTCAATGTCGGTATCCTCCGTCAAAAGTTTTGTTGTAGATGCCGCAGAAGGGTATTTATTAGGAATCTTAGTATAAATAATACAATAGATTAAATAAAATTGAAAGGGGTAGAAAAATTGAAGGAAACAAAGAATGAATTGTTACAATTTGTTGGAGGGATTGTAATGCTTGCTGTGGGATTATTTATTTTTTCACAGAAAGTGATTGTACATTCAAGCTGGTTTGGTTATGGCGGATTTTCAGTAGCAGGAATCCGTATCAGTTCAGGTCTTGTGATAGTTCCGCTTATTATCGGAATTATATGGATGTTTGCGACAAGTTCGTTTGCATCGAAAGTATTTACTGCTATTTCTGTGATTCTTATACTTGCAGCAGTAATACTTAATACAGATATCCGTCTTGTAACAATGTCTTTATATGAGTGGGTTTTAATTCTTGTTCTTATATTTGGTGGGGCAGGATTTGTTGCCAAAGTGTTGTTTGCATCAAATAAAAACAATGGCGATTCAAAGAAAAACAACAAGTCCGTCAATGAATTTAAGAATGATGCAAAGAGCATTGATGATGAACTCGATGCTATGAAGAAGAATATTAAATAATTGAATGTAAATAATTGAACATAAAAAACTGCTGACCGTTATTTATCCGGGTCAGCAGTTTTTTTATGCCTGAAGTTTAGTACTGACAGTTAAAATTAAAGTACCTTTGAGAGGAAATCCTGTAATCTTGGTGTCTGAGGATTTTCAAAAAGCTCTTTTGGAGTATTTTCTTCCATGATTTTGGTGTCAGCAAAGAACATACAGCGGTTAGCTACTTCTTTTGCAAATCCCATCTCATGTGTAACTATAAGCATTGTCATGCCTGATTCTGCAAGCTCTTTGATAATTCCGAGAACTTCGCCGACCATCTCAGGATCAAGTGCCGATGTTGGTTCGTCAAAGAGCATAACGTCAGGATTCATAGCCATGGCACGGGCAATGGCAACACGCTGTTTCTGACCGCCTGAGAGCATGTTAGGATAAGTGTCAGCCTTGTCGGAAAGCCCTACACGTTCAAGAAGTTCCAATGCTTTCTTATTAGCTTCTTCTTCGTTCATAAGTTTTAACTGGACAGGAGCAAGCATGATATTTTTCTTTACTGTCATATTAGGGAAAAGGTTAAAATGCTGGAATACCATTCCTATTTTTTCCCTAAGTTTGTTAATATTAACATTTTTATCGGTTATATCTGTTCCGTGAAAATAAATATGACCTTCAGTAGGTTTTTCAAGGAGATTGAGTGAACGTAAAAATGTTGATTTACCGCAGCCTGATGGTCCGATAATTGCAATTACTTCACCCTTTTTTACTGTTGTATTGATATTTTCAAGTACAACATGGTCGCCGAAAACTTTTTTCAAGCCTTCAACTTTTAAGATAATATTATCGTTTGAGTTATTATCGCTCATTGCTTCTTAATCTCCTTTCAAGTTTTTTAACCAGTGCCGAAAGAATTACAACCATTACAAGATAAACTAATGCTACAACAAGAAGTGGGAGCATTGCATCATAAGTGATACTTCTTATAATATCTCCGCCTCGCGTAAGGTCTGTAAGACCGATATAACCACTGATTGAAGTCTCTTTTAAGAGAACAATAAATTCATTGGCAAGTGCAGGAAGTACATTTTTAAATGCCTGAGGAAGTATTACATATATAAAAGTCTTTTTGTATGAAAGACCAAGGCTGCTTGCAGCCTCAAACTGTCCGTTGTCGATTGACATAATTCCGGAACGGAAAATTTCGGCAACGTAAGCACCTGAGTTAATACCAAATGCAAGAATTGCCACAAGTATTTTGTTAATACTTACTGAACCAAATATTACATAATAAATAATCAGGAGCTGAACCATAGTTGGTGTACCACGGATTATTGTAAGATAGAGGTTACATATAAAATTACCTATTTTAAGAGTTCCTGTCTTATCATGTGTTGAACGTATAACAGCAACTACAAAACCTATCACGATACCCATAAGAGCAGCACAGAATGCAATTAAAACAGTATTTTTCAAACCTGTAAGCACAAACTGATATCTGTTATCTGTAAGGAAATCATTTTTGAATTTTTCAACTACATTGCCGGAATTCTTAATGGCATTATTATCTCTTACGATTACAACCTGTTTTGAAGTTGTATATGTATCAGAGAAATCAATATTTTTAAGTCTTTCGGCTGTTACGGTCATTCCGGCAGCACCGAAGTCGGCTTTTCCTGACTGGACAGCGGTAATGATTGAATCAAATTCCATATCTTCAATCTTTAAGTTCATTCCAAGATAATCAGCGACAGCCTGAGCCATATCGGCATCAATACCGACTATCTTACCGTTATCATAATATTCGTATGGCTTAAAGTAAGCATTTGTAGCCATTACGAGAGTGCCGTTACGCTTTACACCGTCAGGTGAAATATAAGGTGTTTTTCCGGCATTTTCACCGATATAATTGTCAATGATTTTATCAAGAGTGCCGTTTGCTTTAATTACATTTAATGCCTCGTTAATGGAAGCTTTAAGCTCAGGCTTGTTTTTTGAGATACACATGGCGTAATCTTCTGTAACAAATTCTTCATCAAGTATCATAAGTTCAGAATTTGTCTTGACAAATGATTGTGCAGGCTGGACATCAATAACAACGGCATCGATTTTACCCTGTTTTAATGCAAGGATTGCATCGTTACCTTTATTATAACGTTCAACTACTGTGCCGGAACCATCTTCTTCATAGTCAGAAACTAATGTGTCGCCTGTAGTTCCAAGCTGTACACCGATTTTCTTGCCGGATAAGTCATCAACGGAAAAAACAGTATTTTCCGGAACAGATGATTTACATCCGGTAAGAATGAAAAGCGACATTATGCAGCATAGTGCTGCGAGCATATATTTTCGCATTTTCTCCTCCTTTTGTATTGCGATATTCTTCTAAACATATTAACATTATTGCATAGTGTAAATCAAGTTAAGATTTGGATGTCAGGCATCGTAATCTTATGAAATAAATGGTATGTATGAAAGGCAGAAGTATGAAAATAGTTACACCACATTATTATAAAGATTTTAAGTGCATTGCAGGTGCGTGTACCGATACATGTTGTGCGGGATGGGACGTAGATGTAGATGATAAATCCTACAGATATTATAAGACTGTGGATGGAAATTTTGGCAAAAGGTTAAAGAGTGTCATGGTTCCCGAAAAAGAAGGAGGCTGCACATTTACACTTCAAAACGGAAGATGTCCGTTTCTTAACGATAATAATCTGTGTGATTTGTATATTGCATTGGGAGAAGACAAGCTGTGTGATACGTGTGCGGAATTTCCGCGATTTATTAATGAATACGGAAGTGTGAAAGAGATAGGAATTGCACCATCATGCAAGACGGCTGGCGAGATAATGTTTAATTATGATAAAGTTCTGACATTTGACGAGGAAGAGGACGGTAAGCCGCTAACAGGTTATAATGATATAGATGGTTTTTTGTATATGCAGCTTCGTAATGCAAGGAAATGTGCATATGATATTATTCAGAATAAGAAATATACACCTGATGAAGTCTGTCTTATACTTATTGAATATGCTATACGCATACAGAAGCATATGGATGATGAAAGGGACGATTTGATTGCCAATGTTGTAAAATCTTTTAAAGATGAAAAAATACTTGATAAGATTATAGCTGATGCAAAGAAAAAGAAAACATATGATTCATTCAGAGGCTTTAAAGATATAGGCAGATTTTTTGAAAAGTTTGACGGAATGGAAGTGATTAACCCGGATTGGCTGAAGTATTGTGATATTCAGGAAAAGTTTATGAAATCTTGTCATGATGGTTCATCATATGAAAAATATGTAATTGATTTTGAGGAATATTATAATGACAGACAGTTTGAGTACAGGCAGCTTCTTATGTACTATATTTACCGGTATTTTCTGGATGCAGTTTATGATATTAATATTGTGCTTAAAGTAAAAAATGCGATAATCGGATATGCAGCATTACGACATCTTGATGTTGCAGCGTGGGCGGTTAATGGCAAAAAACTTTCAAAGACCGAGCAGGTTGATATTGCACATCTTTATTCAAGACAATTTGAACATTCATATACTAATTTTGAAAAATATAGTGAGAAATTCATGAGCATGAGATGTTACGGATATAGCAGCTTAAGAAGAATGATGGTATAAGTTATAAAAATAAATAAAAAAATAAAAAAAAGACAATTATCAATAAAAAAGGATAATTGTCTTTTTTTTATGCAAAAACAAACATTCTGCGTCGTGAAAACAGCGTTCTACGTTGAATTACACCATTTTAGTTTTTGTTTAATATATAATAAGAACAGCAAAAAAACATGAAGGGGATACTGTTAATGTAAAGTTTGAGATGGTATCAAATCCCGGAATTGTGGGATACGCATATGCACAGGCAAAGGATTGTAAAGACGCGGGAACTGTGTTTTCTATAACATTTAAAATAAATCGTGAGAATGAGAAAGAATTAACTTATGAGTCGGTTTATATTGATGAGTTTGACACTTGCG
Source organism: Lachnospira hominis (ex Hitch et al. 2025) (assembly GCF_040096395.1). NCBI lineage: Bacteria > Bacillati > Bacillota > Clostridia > Lachnospirales > Lachnospiraceae > Lachnospira > Lachnospira hominis (ex Hitch et al. 2025). The sequence goes on from NZ_JBBMES010000013.1 coordinate 85,305, forward strand.
ATTCTAATCTTGAAGATGTCAATACAGACATAAAAGTACAGTTTTCAGATAAGAACGCACAGAATATACAAAATAAACAGAATTTACAGAATACGCCGGAAGAACAGGCTGGAGTTAAAGGTCAATCAGACAGTATAAATAAATCAGACAGCATGGATAAATCGGACAGTAAAAACAATGAAACTTTAAAAGATATGAATTCCAATAGCGGCAAACATGAGAGTATCAGTAAAGATATAAACGGTACAGAAGAAAATAGTGTTTCTTTAATAGAGGTAAATTCATCAGATACGGTTAAATCAACGAATATAGTAATTGTTATAGCTGCATTTTTAAGCTTATGCCTTATTGCAACAACTGTTATAGTGTCAATAGGCAATGCATTTGCAGGCAATGCATTTGCAGGCGATGCAAACGTAGGAGAGCTTACTGTAACTTCAGCACAGGGCTGTGAAGGGGATACAGTAAAAGTAATGGTATCATATAACAATAATCAGGGAACATCGGGATTTGAATTCAGAATGTATTATGATCCGGATGTATTGGAATTAGTAAAGATAACATTATCGGAAGATGTATTTATCGAAGATGTAGTTATATTGGGAGATAAAAATGCTAATGAAAAAATGACAAATTTTGTATCTTATGCAGTTGCAATGGCAAAAGAGAACAAAAAGAGCGGAGAATTGTATACAGTAGAATTTAAAATTAAAGATGGTGCAGCAATAGGAAAATATACAGCAGTAACAGAATCTTGAAAGAACATGTACTGTATGCGGCGAGACAGAGTTTGAATAAATTCAAAACGAATATGAAGAAAGCATTGGCAGGTATATTATCAACTGCAATGATTTTTACATCTGGTGTTATTCCAAACACTTTGACAAGTGTTCAGGTGGCAACAACCTATAATGATACCACCACAGCACTGTCATCACTGGCAGGCAGTACAGGGCTTAAGATGTATGAACTGACATCATCAGATGTAGGGGCACAGTTAAGTAATGGTATCTATTATATGAACAGTGATTTGACATTAAATGAGGACAAATCACATTATAATGGACTTAAAATTGCGGAAAATGCAACCGCATATATTTATATCCCGAAAGGAAGGACACTGACAGTCTATGGTCAGGACGGAGTCAATGCGAGAAATGGTGGTAATGCCACAGAACCAAGTTTTACGTTCCATGATTATACACATGACGGTATTACATTTAGACGTACTGATGAGGTGTAGATGTTGTATTAACTGTAAAAGATGCTTCTGCTACAGTATCTAATGAATCAAAGACCGCAATGACAGATACCGCATCTAAGGCAGGCTGCACAATTGGTCAGTACATTGATATCAGCTTGTATAAATATATGACAGTGAATGGTGTAACCGATGATGGTGTACAGCTTCACAGCACAGCCGATAAGGTTAAGATTTTCGTACAGATTCCGGAAAATCTGATTAATAAAGACAGCAAGGTAAAGCGTACCTATTATATTATCAGATACCATGACGGAAAAGCTGAGATCATCGAAGGCACGTATGATGAGAAGACACAGACTTTTACATTTGAGACTGACAAATTCTCTGATTATGCAATTGCCTACAACGATGCGAAGAAAGAAGATGCAACCGGAACTAACAATGCGGTAAAGACAACAAAATCCGTATAAACCGGAGATACAACGAATGTATTTGGTTATCTCATCGCATTAGTTGGAGCATTTGCAGTGATTCTTGGATTACTTGCTTCAAGAAGAAAAAGAACAAATAAATAATAGCGTATCAGATGTGCACTAATGCATGAATGAAAGCGGGGGCGAGATTTGAAAGATTTCGTCTCCGTTTTTTATATTCAGAGGGGAAGTGAATTCTATCGGACGTCTGTTGGTGATTGATTTTGAGTAGCATGAGGAAGAAATATTTGAAAAAATCATTGAGGTTTTGCGGGAATATCCAGAATTTGAAAAATATGAGCTTCCACATGAAAAGAATTTTAATTGAGGGACTTGAAATCAATTATGCACAAAGAAAAGTATTTTATAAAGGAAGGGAAATTGTACTTATGTGCGTTCACTGAGAAATAAATTAAAAGCAGCGGGGGTGAATTTACAGATTAGATGTATAAGGAAAGTTGGGTATTGTATGGAAATAATCAGAATATAATGTGAAATGCAGTCCAAATTAAAAGGACTGCAACACCCCGGATATATCATTGTGGTATGTCCGGGGTGGTATTGTATATTGCCAGACTATAGCTATTGCTTATATGACAATTCATGAAATATTATATGTTGACGACAGAACATGTTCAATTCGTCAATTCATACTTTTCTTTAAGCTCTTTGATTTGAGCTTGAAGCTCGGCAACTTTGGCATCAGCTGCAATTCTGGCCTTAGATTCGTTTTCAGCTCTTTCATTGGCAGCTGTTGCTTCCTGTTTAGCAGCATCCACTTCCTGTTTAGCGGCATTAACTTCCTGTTTAGCAGCATCCACTTCCTGCTTGGCGGCATTAACTTCCTGTTTAGAGGCATTAACTTCCTGCTTGGT
>NZ_JBBMES010000014.1:0-79617 GCF_040096395.1 Lachnospira hominis (ex Hitch et al. 2025)
ATCGGCTCTGCCCATTTGTAACTATTCACAAATCTTATATCAGTTTTTAACGTTTACACAAAACTTGAAACGGTCTCAAAAATTATGAACTTTTTTATATTAAAAAATATTGATGAATACAAAGTTACGTATCAATTAACAGCGGCAGGATATATTGCATTGATAGCCGTGTTTATCGTGCTTTTTTCAATTGGGTGTATGATAGCTGAAAAGGATAAAAAGATTGGAGTCAGGCAGATTGCTTTTTCCGCCATGGCAGTTGCACTTGCGGTTGTAACATCTATGATTAAAATTGTTAAACTTCCTATGGGAGGTTCAGTTACGCTATTCAGCATGTTTTTTATAACACTTATAGGATATTGGTTTGGCGTGAAGACAGGGATTCTTATGGCAGTAGGATATGGCATTTTACAGATGCTTATTGACCCATATATAATTAATGTTTATCAGATGTTCCTTGATTATATATTTGCGTTTGGTGCGTTAGGATTATCTGGAGTATTCTCAAAGGTAAAAAATGGACTTGTGAAAGGCTATCTGTTAGGAGTGATAGTAAGATTTATATTTTCATTTTTATCAGGATGGATATTTTTTGCTGTATATACGCCTGAATTTTTTAATAGTGCATTTTTATACTCTGTTGCCTATAATGGGGCTTATATAGGTCTTGAGGCGGCACTTACGGTGGCTTTGATTTCATGTCCGCCAGTTAAAAAGGCATTAGTATATGTAAAAAATATGCTTGTATAAATCAAAATTTATTAAAAAAATAAATTGTCAAACTGGCATTATCAAATTGTTTTAAAATGGCAATATACACATGTCACATATTCTGTTATTCTCAATAAAAGTTTATTTAAAGACAAGGAGAGAATTATGGAATTACAACAGACAGAAGTGAAAAATGGAAAAGAAGGATTGCATATTAATGTTGTTCAGATGTGTGTTACGGCTGTATTAATGGCATTGACTTGTGTTGCAACAATGGTGGTTCAGATTCCAATACCACTTGGATATGCACATCTTGGTGACAGTGTTATTTTAATCAGTGCTTATTTTTTCGGACCGGTTGTCGGAGCATTAGCTGGGGGAATCGGTTCAGCTATGGCGGATATTTTGACAGGCTATGCAATATGGGCGTTACCTACACTTTTAATTAAGACTATTATGCCCGTTATTGCATGTGCATTTTTCAAAAATAATGTACAGAGGTGCAAGGTATTTTCTATAAGAGGAATTGCAGGTGCTGTTGTTACACTATTATTTATGACTGCAGGATATGTTTTCTTTGGCGGAATTTTATATGGAAGTGCTGCGGCAGGAATTGCATCGGCACCTGGGCTGCTCCTTAAATCAGTTGTGAATCTTGCAGTATATCTTTTTGTTGCATTTGGAATTTCCAAAGTTAAAAAATTTAATTAAATAATAAATAATATTATTAATATAAAATAGCTTGCATACTCATAATATATATGATATAAATATACTATGAGTATGCATATTTATTATTAGGAAAGGAAAAAGCATCGATGTAAATGGTTTTTATTGAAAGATAAACAAAAAGAAACAAATTCTTATAACAACATTAAAGTTGTTAGTCATGACGCTTTGCCAAATTATGAAATGGCATTGCAGTCTCTTAGAGATAACTCATCTAGCAGATTAATGTATGGGTATCTTATGTCTGATTAATTCTTTTGTAATAATGGATATGGTTGTAAGACTTGATGACGGAAGTATTACTAATATTGAGATAAAAAAGGTTCCGTATGACTTTCCGGCGGCAAGAATTACATGTTATTCGGCTGACCTTGTTTTAAGACAGTTCAGAATGTTGCAGGATATGACAAAGAAAAATGAAAATGATGAGTATATGAAAAATTATCAAAAAAAAGGTCATATGCTAATATGAAGAAAGTACATACTATTATATTTTTTGAGAAAAGCAGTAAGTCACTTAAAAGCCACATAGACAAAAGGTTATATTTTCATGTTGGAAGGATAAAGTTTAACACGAATATCAAAATGAAGCAATAAGCATAAAAATATCCCCATACCAGACATGCATGGAATTGTCCGGTATGGGGATTGATTTAAGAAAAATTCTTAAACTGTATTAATCAGATAATGTTGATTACTGGAGAAGTGAAAGAACACCCTGGTTAGACTGATTAGCCTGTGCAAGCATAGACTGACCTGCCTGAGCAAGAATATTGTTCTTGCTGTAATTAACCATTTCCTGAGCCATATCTGTATCACGGATACGAGATTCAGCAGAGGTTGTATTCTCAACAACATTGTCTAAGTTAGCAATTGTATGCTCAAGTCTGTTCTGTGCGGCACCGAGTGTTGAACGCTGTGAAGATACCTTCTGAACAGCTTCTGCGATACGGTCGATAGCAGCAGTAGCATCATCTTCTGTATCTACTTTAAGACCATAAACACCAATTCCTTTTGCACTCATAGAGTCAATATTGACTACAATCTTATTGTCTTCGGCTGAGTCAGCACCAACATGAAGACTGAAAGAGATAGAACCATTAACTTCATAACCTTTTGTAAATTTTATAGCATCATCTTTGGCTATTTCCATATTGGTTGCAGGTGTTGCATTTTTACCAGCCTCTCCTGCACTACTTGTATAATAGTTTGTTGCAGCAGTACCATCTGCATTTTTTGAATCCTGAATATTCTGGGCAGATACCTCTTTACCATTTTTATCATATAATTTTGTTACATACGCATAATCTACACCTTTAACGGCAATATTAGCAGCAGTCTGTTCATTATTAGTCTGATCATATGCCTTTTTATAGATCTTTTTGCCATCTTTAATAGCTTTTGCTAATTCATCCGAATTAGCGATTTTTGTCGTTGAGCCTTCTACATATATTTCATTTGCACAATTATATTTTGATTCCATGAAATAAGCTGTATCTGTCTTTGTAGCATCACCCTTTAAAAGATATGTTTCATTGAACTTTGTTGTCTCAGAAACTCTGTCGATTTCAGATGTAAGCTGGTCGATTTCGTCCTGAATAGCCTTACGGTCTGTCTGTGAGTTAGTACCGTTAGAAGACTGAACTGCAAGTTCGTTCATTCTCTGAAGCATTGAGTGAACTTCTGTTAAAGCACCTTCAGCTGTCTGAACAGCAGAAACACCATCCTGAGCGTTAGAAGAAGCCTGTGTAAGACCCTTAATCTGCTTTCTCATCTTTTCTGAAATAGAAAGACCAGCTGCGTCATCTGCTGCACGGTTAATTTTATAACCAGAAGATAACTTCTCTGTTGACTTTGACTGTGCTGATGTTGTTACATTAAGCATTCTGTTAGCATTCATTGCTGATAAATTGTGTTGTACTACCATAGTGTGTACCTCCGTGTTTAATAAAATTTTATTTTCAGGGACTCCGTTCCCTGAATTTGAACCCTGCCACCTGTTACATAAGTGCTATGCAAAATGATGTGGCAGATATATAATAGACAGTGTTACCATGCCAACACTGAATATTATCTGTTGCGGTTGTCTTTATCCTCTTTGATAAGACGGCGGATTTTTGTGAGTGTTTCCGGCGAGAGATTTGACTCAGCGTAGTAGGGCGATATGAAACGTGAATTTTCGCCATCGTTTGCGGCACTGTTTTTTGCCAATACTTTGCTTCGTACAATATTAAGTTCCCGTGGAGCATCTATGAGTAGATGTATGTTTCCGTTGGAACCGCCGGAATATACGACACGGATGTCTTTTCCAATGTCGATAAACTCACCCGGTTTGATTGTGAGCTTTAACAAATTAACCTCCTTGTCTATGCAACAAACTGTTTTAAAATGTTGCATCCCTGATTCAAGGGAGGTAAACATATGAGTACATCACAACCAATAAGAGACACGCAGGATTTAACAGCACTTAGGGAGTTTTATCTGAAAGATGAGCCAAACATGAGAAATTATGTTTTGATTTGTCTTGGGGTTAATTCGGCACTAAGGATAAGTGATTTATTGGAATTGAAGTGGAAGGATGTATACAATTTCAAAGATGAAAATTTCAAGAAACATCTTATTACTTATGAGAAAAAGACAGGCAAGGAAACATGGATTGCGATAAATGAAAATGCAAGAAATGGTTTGCAGGAATACATGAAGTTTCTGAAAAAGATTTCTGGTGAGGATTATATTTTTGAAGGAAAAAATAATGGTGGGCATCTGAGCCGTTCCCAGGCATTTCGGATTATCAAGCATGCAGCGGAAGAACTTAATCTGGAAAATGGAATAAGCTGCCATTCTATGAGAAAAACATTTGGTTATTATGCGTGGAAATGCGGAACGCCGCCGGCAGTTCTTATGGATATATACAATCATTCATCATATGAGATAACGAAGCGTTATCTGGGAATAAAGCAGGATGATAAGGATTCAGTGTTTCTTAATGTGAATTTATAATATTTATTAAAAGAAAATAATAAATTAAATTAATATTTACACTAAAGTATTTAAAATGTTGGACGATATATGTTATGTAATCAAATAAGGGATGCAACAATTTAAAACAAATTGTTGCATCCTTTTTAGTATGTGAAAATTTGAAAACATTATACTTGTATTAGACAAGCACAGGTGGTAAAATAAACAATAGTGCTTATCTAAAGATAAGGTGGATTTGGTGTGAAAATCACATAAAAAGATAAGCTTTGAATCAAAATTAAAAGTTTTAAGGAGATAATTTATATGTCAGGACATTCAAAATTTGCGAATATTGCACATAAGAAGGCTGCTAATGATGCAGCAAAGGGAAAGATTTTTACAAGACTTGGTAAAGAAATCATGGTTGCTGTAAAAGAAGGCGGCCCTGATGTGAATAACAACAGTAAATTAAGACAGGTTGTTGCAAAGGCAAAAGCTTCAAACATGCCTAATGATACAATCGACAGAGCTATCAAAAAAGCTGCCAGCAGCGATATGACAGATTATGAATCAGTTACATATGAAGGATATGGTCCAAATGGTACAGCTATCATCGTTGAAGCACTTACAGATAACCGTAACCGTGCAGCTTCAAATATCCGTAATGCATTTACAAAGGGCGGCGGTAATGTCGGTACACCAGGCTGCGTATCATTCATGTTCGATAAGAAAGGACAGATGATTGTGGCAAAAGAAGAGTGTGACAAGGATGCTGATGAGCTTATGATGATGGCACTTGATGCAGGTGCAGAAGATTTCAACGAGGAAGATGACTGCTATGAAATCACAACAGCACCGGATGATTTTGATGCTGTAAATGAAGCACTTACAAATGACGGAATTACATTTGCCTCAGCAGAAGTTACAATGATTCCTCAGACATATGTAGAGCTTACATCAGAAGATGATTTGAAAAAAATGCGTCGTATTCTTGCACTTCTCGATGAAGAAGATGATGTACAGAATGTATATCATAATTGGGATGAGCCAGATTCAGATGAAGAATAAAAAATATAATAATAGTGATTTTTTTGCTGTGTACTAAGGAGTTGGTACACAGCTTTTTTAAATGCAGTGCACAGCTGATATATGATTTCATAAAAACTGAAAAATACCGAAAAAGCACAAAATACTATTTATTAAAAATAAAAATAACTATAGGAAGTTTATAAATGTAAAATTTCATACCTTTCGTTGCAAATCAGATACCGTTCGTTACAAGCCTATTGAAATGTTTTTTTTAATGAGTTAAAATTCTTATATGGTGCAGAAATACAGAAAGGAGGACAATGCGATGACAGGAAAAAACAGCAGCAGAAAAAGTGTTAAAGTTGTTAAAACTGTTTTAGAGGCAGTTTTAAAAATTGATGCCAACACAGCATCAAGCTGGATAGCATATCAGCCAGAGATGCCATCTGAAATTAAAAAATTTAAGAAGGTAAGATAATTATGCAAAAAATATTGGGAAAAATATCACAGTGGCTTGCGGATGAAAATGTCATAGAACAAAAAGATAAGGGATTATACGAGTATGCATTGAAATCTGTATTAATAACTATTTGTCCTATTGTTGCGGCTTTGGTAATAGGCAGTCTTATGGGCATGATAAAAGAAGCGGTACTTCTTATTATACCATTTATGATAATCCGCAGATTCAGCGGAGGTTATCATACAAAGAATATATGGACATGCCTGATTCTATCATGCGGACTTATAGCAGGATTTACATATTTGTCCCAATATATAGATAATAAGTGGATTATTTCATTTATCACAGCAGCAGCTTCAATTGAACTGATGGTTCTAGGTCCGGTTGATTCTGTAAATTACAGATTGACATATGATGAAAAACAGTATTTTAAGAAAATATTAATTGTGTTGATTTTCTTAGCTGACGTTGCCGCATTGGCAGTGTTTTCATCTGGTTTTTTCAGATATTCAGTCTGTGTTATGCTGGGAATAATTCTCACATCTGCACTTCATCTGCTTCGTGTGTTGCAGCAGTTTTTTGCAAAAACGGAACTTATGAACGGAGAGTCCAGATAAATGTTATAGTCCACAATTATCTTGAAACGTTTTTATGAGGTTGATTATATCAGGAGGGGATGAGAGGATTATAATTATAGAGCGGGTACAAATATATACATGTAAAATGCATTCTTTCATAGAAATTATGATTGAATGCATTTTTTTATAAAACACTTTTATTTTTATTAAATAAATGGTAATATATAATAAGTTAAATTTAGTGAAATAGAATAATGGCTGGTGGTGCATATGAAAATAGTTGAGATACAGGCTGGAGTGGCTATAGTTATGCAGATTAGCATGAATGGACAGACGATAGAACTTCCTACTGTAAGCGTCACAGTGCAGGATGGTGCTCTTGTGACAGAGGCGATAAGAGTTAATGGCAAACTTCTGGGACTGGATAATAGTGCAATTCATGTTAATCTGATGTGTATTAGAGAAAATAAAGCTCCTATTATATTCAAAAATGTGAAATGTACAATGATTACATATAATCAAAAATTGCATTATAAAGTTACAGCTTTTGCCGAGGGGTTTGAAAATAACAGAAGAGAAGCTTTCAGGCTGTATGTTGGCTGTGGTGGTATTGCACAGCTTGGTCTCAATAAGAGTGCTGCCAAAGTGCTTGTAAAAGATGTGAGTGAGACCGGTTTTTCATTCCTTTCAGAAAAAGAAATAGAGTCTATTCTTAATATGCCTGTAAGGCTTGTTTTTAATGACATGGAATATAATATCAGCCTTATGGGAATTATTGTAAGAAAAGTAAAAATAGATGAACAGAAGTATCTGTATGGATGCAGGCTCAGTGTTACAAATAATCAATTGTCAAGATATATCAATGATAAACAGCGTCAGAACATGGCTAATGGAAGACAAAGTATATCTGATAAAGAAAAGGGTAAGATAGTTGCGGCATTGTCGCAGGAAGAAGATGCACCGGCAGGAAATGTTAGAAGGAGCAATAATACTTTACTTTTAAAAGGGGAGAAGAAGCATAGAGTAACCCATTTTTCAGGTAAGCGTGAAATTGATAATGTTGACAGGGATGAAAGAAGAAAAGTATTTAAGAATATGTATTCAGGAAAGAGGGTATAGGTAAGATGGATTCAAAGCACTTAGATAGTATGGAAAAGATGAAAAAACGCAAAGAGGTTAAGTTTGAAAAAGCAAAAATATGCCCTTTTTGCGGTAACAATATGAAATATGTATACGGAGAAATGTATGAATGCCCTGGATGTGGCAGAAAAGAGCCTACAGATTTTGGAAAGGTAAGAGATTTTCTTGATACAAATGGTCCACAGCCTGCAATTGTCATAGCTGACGCAACAGGTGTAAGCCTTGATGTTATTGATGGATTTTTAAAACAGGGGCGAGTTGAGATACCTGATGGCTCAGACGTATATATTAAGTGCCAGAGATGTGGAACTGATATAAGATACGGTCGTTACTGCCCGGAATGTATGATGAAGATTGCAAAAAATATCGGACAGGCAATGTGGTCGCCTGATTTGGGAGAAAAACCTCATAATAAACCGGATATGGCAGGACGCATGCACAGTATTGGAAGAGAAGATGAGAAACATCGTCGGTTTGGAAGACAGGAAACTACGAGTAAGCTGGATGGTAATACAAAACTTCATATAAGAAAATAAAAAAGAAAATAAAAAAACGGATTTTGAGATGTGTGCTTAACACCGATACTCAAAATCCGTTTTTTATTTTAGATAGCTATAAATATATTTTATAAATCAAATCCGAAATATCTTACAGCATTGTTGTATGAAATACCTTCAACAATCTTCTTTAATGCTTTTTCATCGTTTGGATATTCGCCATTTTCAACCCATCCGCCGATTAATTCACACATGATTCTTCTGAAGTATTCATGTCTTGTATATGAAAGGAAGCTTCTTGAGTCTGTAAGCATACCGATGAAGTTGCCTAAAAGACTTAAATTAGCAAGACTTGTCATCTGGTTTGTCATACCAACTTTATGGTCATTGAACCACCATGCAGAACCCTGCTGAATCTTACCTACTGCCTTAGAATCCTGGAAACATCCAATAACAGTACCGATAGCTGCGTTTACTGAAGGGTTAAGAGAGTAGATGATTGTCTTTGGAAGTTCGTCTGTGCTGTTTAATGCATTTAAGAACTGAGCCATTTCAGCTGAGCAGTCATAAGTGTTGATGCAGTCATATCCTGTATCAGGACCGAGCTGGTTGTATCTTAATACGTTGTTATCACGGATTGTACCATAGTGAAGCTGCATTACCCAGTTAAGGCGGTTGTACTCCTTACCTACAGAAACCATGAATGCAGTCTTGAACTTGTTCATTTCTTCAACTGTAACCTGTTCGCCAGAAAGTCTCTTAGCGAAGATTGCTTCGATTTCAGCATCTGTATATGGCTTGTACATTACATACTCAAGAGCGTGGTCAGAAACTGAACATCCCATAGAAGCGAAGAATTCCATTCTGTTCTTTAAAGCATCAATTAATGTAGCGAATGACTTAACTTCAATTCCGCTTACATCTGATAATGTCTTTAAATAGTCGAGGTATTCAGGCTTTTCAAGGTTCATAGCCTTGTCAGGTCTCCATGCCGGAAGAACTTTAACATCAAAAGTTTTGTCTTCAGCAAGAACCTTATGCCATTCAAGTGAGTCAACAGGATCATCTGTTGTACAGATTAACTTAACATTTGACTGTTTGATTAAGTTTCTTACTGACATAGAATCTTCCTGAAGCTTAGCATTACAAAGATTCCATACTTCCTCAGCTGTATCACCGTTTAAGATACCTGTGTAACCGAAATATCTCTGTAATTCAAGGTGACTCCAATGGTAGAGAGGATTACCTATAGCCATTTCAAGAGTTTCAGCCCACTTCTGGAATTTTTCTCTGTCAGAAGCATCGCCTGTGATGTACTTTTCATCAACACCATTAGTTCTCATCTGACGCCATTTATAATGGTCGCCGCCGAGCCATACCTGTGTGATGTTTTCAAACTTTCTGTCTTCAGCGATTTCTTTAGGGTTGATGTGGCAGTGATAGTCAACGATTGGCATCTGGTCTGCGTAATCATGGAATAAATGCTGTGCAGTTGGTGTTGAGAGTAAAAAGTCTTTGTCCATAAATTGTTTCATGGTCTTTCCTCCTAAAATTAAAATTTTGTTGTTTGGCGTTTTATTAAATCAGCAGTGACAGTATTAATATTAGAAACACTGCCTCCACCTAAAACCTCCATAAGAAGGTCAACAGCATTGGAAGATAACTGTTCAACCTTACTGTCAATAGATGATAACTCCGGTTCGGTGCAATTTGCAAGTACCGAATTGTTATATCCGACAATTTCCAGCTCATCAGGTACTTTAATACCATGCTTATATGCAAATTTTACAGCACCGACGGCAAGTGAGTCATCGGATGTGAGTATTGCATCAAATGGTACATTTTTTTCATAAATAAAAGATAAATAATCATTTGATTTTGAAATGCTTTTTGTACATAGATGAAATCTGTCTTTATCAATATGTATGCCTGCTTCGTCCATTGCATCTTTAAATCCACGAAGCTTGTTCATTCCGCTGAAAGAGGTGCTTGTATAAAGGTATACAAAGTCACGGTGGCCGGCTTTAATCATGTCGGATGCAGCGTTGTATACAGCATCATGGTCATTGCACATTACACAGTAAATATTATCACCGGCAAGATAACCATTCACAAGAATAATCGGTATTTCAGAAGAAGCATCAACTATGTACGAGTTATCCGAGCCGGGACTGTTATTTACAAATTGTGAACCAATAAGAATAATTCCGTCAACGCGTTTGCTTAAAAGAAGTGACATATATTTTTTTTTGTTAATATAGTCATTGCCTGTACAGCAGAGCAGTGCATCATATCCAAAACTTCTTAACTTCTGCTCAACATAATAAACTGCATTGGCAAGATATGTATCAGAAGAATCAGTACACATTATTCCTATTGTTTTCATTGTGTTAAGACCAAGTCCCCTTGCAAATATATTAGGCGTATAATCAAGTTCTTTCATTGCAGAAATAACTTTGCTGCGTGTTTTTTCACTGACATTGTGATTGCCATTTAATACTCTTGAAACAGTGGCAATGGAAACGCCTGCTTTTTTTGATACGTCATAAATATTCATAGGGTTAATTTAGTCCTCCAAAATATAAAAATACGTAAATGTAAGCACTTACATATTGATAAAATCATTATACAATGGTATGATAATAAAAACAAGTGCATTGTTAAATTTTTAATTTTTATGTAAAAATATATTGACTTTGGTAGCCAATAAGGTTATTTTAAGGAATGTAAGCACTTACATAATGCACTTACAAACTTACAAGATGTCATATGTTTATTTTATGACATGGTACCGAAAGGTACTTATCTCAACTTGTTTTAAGTAAAAAAAGGGTATTGCCCTAAATAAAAAGGAGATTAATGATGCAAAGATTAAACAAGAGTATTACACATGCAGTTGACAGACCTGTAAAGGTTATGCAGTTTGGTGAAGGTAATTTCCTCAGAGCATTCGTTGATTACATTTTTGATGTCACTAACGAAAAGACAGATTTTAACGGTGGTGTTGTAATCGTTAAGCCTATCGAGTTCGGAACACTTGAAAGATTCCATGATCAGGAATGCCAGTACACACTTCAGTTAAGAGGTTTTGTTGATGGACAGCCTAAGGAAATCACACGTCAGATTACATCTGTTGTTGATGCTGTAGCAGCTATTGAAGATTATGATAAATATATTGAGTATGGCACAAGTGAGACTCTTAGATTTATCGTTTCTAATACAACAGAGGCTGGTATCGTTTATGATGAGACGGATAACGATCCTAATGCACGTCCTCCTAAGACATATCCAGGAAAGCTTACACAGCTCCTTTACAAGAGATATCAGAAGTTCAATGGTGCAGCTGATAAGGGACTTATTTTACTTCCATGTGAACTTATCGCTGATAATGGTATTGAATTAAAGAAGTGCATCATGAAGTTTATCGAACTTTGGGGTCTTGAAGATGGTTTCAAAGACTGGGTTAACAAATATTGTTCATTCTGCCCAACACTTGTTGATAGAATTGTTCCTGGTTACCCAAGAGAAGATGCAGCTAAGCTTTGCGAAGAATGGGGATATGAAGATCAGCTTATCGACAGAGCTGAAGTATTCGGTCTCTGGGTTGTAGAGAGTGATTCAAATCTTCCACTTGAACAGCTTGAAAAAGAGCTTCCATTTAAAGAAGCTGGTCTTAATGTAGTATTTACAAAGGATCATCATCCATATAAGGAAAGAAAGGTTAGAATCCTTAACGGTTCTCATACATCATTTGTATTGGCTTCATTCCTTGCCGGCAATGATAACGTAGAGAATTCTATGAAGGATCCTGTAATCAGAAAGTATATGGAAGAGACACTTTACAACGAAGTAATTCCTACACTTTCACTTTCAAAGGAAGATTGCGAAGAGTTCGCTAAGGCTGTTATTGACAGATTCCTTAACCCATTCGTAGATCATAGATTATTAAGCATTTCACTTAACTCAGTATCTAAGTGGGAAGCAAGATGTTTACCTTCATTCTTAGGTTATGTTAAGAAATTTAACAAGCTTCCTAAGTACCTTACATTCTCTATTGCAGCACTCATGAGCTTCTATACATCACAGACAGAAGCTGAGTTTAATGGCGGTATTGTATTAAAGGGTAACAGAAATGGTGAAGAGTACAATATCACTGATGATAAGGCAGTTCTTGATTTCTTCAGAGATAATTCAGGTAAGTCACCTAAGGAATTTACACATGCTTATTTAAGTAATACTAAGTTCTTTGGTGGTGAAGATCTTTCTAAGGTCCTTGATCTTGAAGAAGTTATTACTGAATATATCACAGATATCAGAGAAAGAGGCATGAGAGCAGTTGTTAACGATTTAGCTCTTGATGATTAATTAACAGCTCTTTTTGATGTTACAGAGCGGATGTTTTTATATTCATCCGCTCTTATTTAATATTAAAATAGTGGAGCAAAACAAGGAGGCAAATCCTCTCCTCACCAAGGGGTTCGGATTTTGCTTCGCAAAACAAGGAGGCCAAATCCTCTGCTCCTGCAAGGGCAGTCGCATTTTGCTTCGCAAAACAAGGAGGATTAGATGCAGGATTTTATTAAAATTAATAAAGATGATAATGTTGCTGTAGCATTAAAGCCTATTGCAAAAGGCACTACTCTTAATGTTGCAGGAATTGATGTGACAACTGTAGAAGATATTCCACAGGGACACAAATTTGTAATTAAAGCTATCAAGAAGGGTGAACCGGTTGTTAAATATGGTTTCAGAATTGGATTTGCACAGGCTGACATTCCTGTTGGAGCATGGGTTCATACTCATAATTTAAAGACAGGTCTTGGTGAATTACTTGATTATACTTATGAGCCTGAAGGACATAAAGATGTAGAGCCGACAGAACCAGCTTATTTTGAAGGATATATGAGAGAGAATGGCAAAGTTGGTGTCCGTAATGAAGTATGGATTGTTCCTACAGTAGGCTGCGTTAATTCAATCGCAAGAGCAATTGAAGCAACAGCAAGAGCAAATAAGCCTGAAGGCGTAGATGAAGTAGTTGCATTTACACATCCTTATGGCTGTTCTCAGACAACAGAAGACCAGGAGAATACAAGAAAGATTCTTGCTGACCTTATCAATCACCCAAATGCAGGTGCAGTGCTTGTACTCGGTCTCGGATGTGAAAACAGCCGTATAGAAGTTCTCAAGGATTATATAGGTGAAGTAAATCCGGACAGAGTTAAGTTTTTACAGGTTCAGGATGTTGAAAATGAGCAGGAAGAAGCAGAGAAGCTTATGAATGAGCTTATGGCTTATGCTGCCAACTTCAAACGTGAAAAAGTTAATGCAAAAGAACTTATTATTGGTATGAAGTGCGGTGGTTCTGATGGATTGTCAGGTATCACAGCTAATCCTACAGTAGGTCTTTTCTCTGATATGCTTGTATCTAAGGGTGGTACAACTATTCTCACAGAAGTACCTGAAATGTTTGGTGCAGAGACAATTCTTATGAACAGATGTGCCAACAAGGAACTTTTTGAGAAGACAGTTCACCTTATCAATGATTTCAAGGAATACTTTATTAAAAATGGACAGGAGATTTATGAAAATCCATCTCCAGGAAATAAGGATGGCGGTATCACAACTCTTGAAGACAAATCACTTGGATGTACACAGAAATCAGGCTCATCTCTTGTAAAGGGTGTTCTTGCATATGCAGAACCTGTTAATACTAAGGGGCTTAACCTTCTCAGTGCACCGGGAAATGATCTTGTTGCAGCTACAGCCTGTGCAGCATCAGGTGCACAGATGGTTCTTTTCACAACTGGTAGAGGAACACCATTTGCATCACCGGTTCCTACTGTTAAGATTGCAACAAATTCAAGACTTGCAGGAAATAAATCTAATTGGATTGATTTTAATGCAGGTAGAATTGTTACAGATGACCTTCCACTTGAAGATGCTGCAAAAGAACTTTTCCAGCTTGTGCTTGATGTTGCTTCAGGAAAGAAAGTTAAAGCTGAAATTGCAGGTTTCCATGATTTAGCAATATTTAAACAGGGTGTAACATTATAATTGCTTGCTATAATGATATTTTTCTAAGATATCGGTTATAGTTTTATAGAAGAATTTTAATAATTTCAGGTTTATAAAAGCCTGCCAAATGTATCATAAAGATGCTTTTGGCAGGCTTTTTTGCAATGTGGCACTTGACAAAAAATATCGGGGGTAGAATAAAAAGGGAATTCATTAAACATGAAATTCTTAAATTACATTTAAAGGAGAAAAAATATGAGGATGATTAAGAAATTGACGGGCTGCATAGAAACAATTGCAGCGACAGCAATATTACAGCAAAACAGCAACAGTGGATAGTAGGTTATCCGGATGGAAGTGAATATAATTTTCTGTTTGATGGAACAAAATATTGTAGAATGTCTATTTGGAGTGACTGATATATCTGGGACAAATGAAAAATAATTAAATAAAGACAGGCAGTATTGGAATTCTGAAATTGAAATTTTAATGCTGTCTATTTTTATTGCAAATGTACAAAAGAAAAAGGGCGGTGCTGTAAGACACCGCCCATCTTGGATGAATCTTAAATTAATGAATCAGATTATCTCTGAACTCTGGCACCAGCACCACCAACGATACCTTCAACTTCCTTAAGAGAAGCCATTGTTGTATCACCAGGAGTAGTCATAGCTAATGCACCATGAGCAGCACCGTAGTTAACAGCCTTCTCAGCATCTTCAAATGTCATAAGACCATATACAAGACCTGAAGCGAATGAATCACCGCCACCAACTCTATCCATGATCTCAAGACCATCATACTGAGCAGCCTTGTAGATTTCTCCATCAGCCCAGCAGATTGCTGACCAGTCGTTAACTGTAGCTGTCTTAACCTGACGAAGTGTTGTTGCAACAGCCTTGAAGTTAGGGTATGTAGCAGCAGCTTCGTTAATCATCTTCTTGTAACCATCAAGGTTAAGAGTCTTGAGGTTTTCGTCGTTACCTTCGATTTCAAAACCAAGGCATGCTGTGAAGTCTTCTTCGTTACCAATCATAACGTCAACATACTTAGCAACTTCCTTATTAACTTCCTGAGCCTTAGCTAAACCGCCAATAGCTTCCCACATAGATGGTCTGTAGTTAAGGTCGTAAGATACAATTGTACCGTACTTCTTAGCTGCTTTACAAGCTGCGATAACTGTTTCACAAGCCTGTTCAGAAAGAGCAGCGTAGATACCGCCTGTGTGTAACCAACGAACACCTAAACCACCATCGCTCTTGTTCTTGAAGATGTAATCAAAATCGAAATCATCTGGAGTAGCCTGAGAAATAGCTGTGTTAGCTCTGTCAGAACAACCCTTGGCACCACGGATACCGAAACCTCTCTCTGTGAAGTTGAGACCGTTTCTGCAAAGACGACCGATACCATCAGTCTTTTTCCAGCAGATAAGTGATGTATCAACGCCACCCTGTTCGATGAAGTCCTTCATAAGAAGACCTACTTCGTTATCAGCAAAAGCTGTGATAACAGCTGTTCTCATACCGAAACATTTGTGAAGACCACGGATAACATTGTATTCTCCGCCACCTTCCCATGCTCTAAAGCTTCTTGCTGTACGGATTCTTCCTTCGCCTGGATCAAGACGAAGCATTACTTCACCTAATGATACAGCGTCAAAAGTACACTCTTCAGCTGGTCTTAAATTTAATTTCATTTTTTAGATACCTCCAAAAATTAATTTATTACTAAAGTATTTTATCATATAAATTGAATTTAATCTATAACATTAATTGAAAATTTTATAAATTGACAAAGAAAAATGCTGATTCTATTATATTAAATAATAAATATTTTTAGGTGATTGTGAAACAAATTCGCAATCCTGATTAAAAATGCGGTAGGAATCCTGCAATGCAGGCAACTTAAAGTCATACCTTGATTTCAATAAGATTGCATGCTGTGGCAGCTCATTTTATGAATAGACAGGAATATATATACTAATAAAATACTTATGCAGAGGTATATACATATGATATTATAATTGACGCACAAAAAATAAAGGATTTTGGTTTTATTAAAATTGGAAACGACACATGCTGATAACATGCGGCTGATAACGAACAACACACATTTCATTTATTTTTTTACATTAAAGAATAAGGAGATTTTAATTATGCCAAAATCAAAGGTACAAAATGTTTTATTCACGATTGTCATGGCGTTTGTCATGGTTTATGCTCTTGTGTGCTATAATATAGCACTCGATAAAGGTGGTATGAGCAATGAAATATTTCTCATAGCATTTCATGAAATAGTAATTATGCTTCCTGTTGCATTTGTTCTTGAATTTTTTATTGTCGAAAAATCTGCCACAAAACTTGCATTCAGAATTGTGACGCCACAGGACAGACCGATTTTTATCACACTTGCTATTTCTTCTATGATAGTATGTATAATGTGTCCGATAATGAGCTTTATTGCAACTCTTTTATTTGCACATGCAGGTAATCAGCTGATAGCAGTATGGATTCAGAAAACATTTATGAATTTTCCAGTCGCATTTTTCTGGCAGATATTCATTGCAGGTCCTCTTGTGAGAAATTTATTTGGATTTTTTAATAAAAAAAGTAAATAATTTGAAAAAATATTCCTTTAAACATTGAAAAAATTGTTAAAATAGATTAATATTATATAAAAGATATGACGATACTGAAAGAGTATACCATGTTGTATGTTTGGAGGAATTATATATATGGAGAAGTTGAAACAGATAAGGAAACTTAGGAAAGGCTGGAAAATATTTATTGCAGCCATGCTTGCTCTTATTGTTTTCGGTGGAGTCGGTATGTATGTTGCAGCCAGCTCCAATGTCAAGATAACGATGAGTGTCAGTGGGCTTACGGTTTATAAAGGAAAAACCTCAAAGACGCTGTATGCAAGTTTGTCAGGAACGGATGAGAATGCACAGGAGTCGGTGCCGGTTCCGGAAAGACTTGAGTGGTCTACATCTAATTCACAGATAGCTGATTTTGCAACAGGAACAGAAGATAATCCTGTTTATATGGATTCAGTTACAGGGCTTGCACCTGTAATTCATGGAAATTTTGCAGGAAAAGCTACAATAACAGCTAATTATTATACTAAGAAGTTTGATGAGGATAATAATGAGATTGTTGGTTCAAGAGAACTTCTTGATACAAGAAAAGCGACTGTTACTGTTCCACTTTCTGTTACAGTTACATATAATGGAAGCGAATCGATTCCAAATTATCTTGAAGTTGGTTCACAGCTTTATATAACAACTAATGCGAGTGATGCAAACAGGATTGTTATAGAGACATCTAATGATAAGACAGGAACTGTTTCATCAGATGGCGTTGTAAAACTTGTACAGAGTACAGGAAGTACAGCTACACTTGAAGTAGTTGGTGGTGGTACGACAACGGTTTATGTACGTACAACTGATAATCCGGAAAAGGAAGATGCACTTGTTAAGATATTTAAAGTAACAGGTAAGATTCATTTCCTTGATGGAAAGGGCAATGCAAACGATCAGGATCATTTTATACAGACATCTTCAATTACTCCTTCAAATGGTGTAAAGAGATATATGGTTCTTGATAAAACAGAATATAAAGATTTCATGCAGGAAGAAGTTCCTTCTAATATTATGTATCCTGCAACTTCGGGAGTAACATTCAGAAGTGATGATAAAGACGTCTGCACATATACGGCAGGAAGCCTTCTTGGTGTCCATGCAGGTGTGTCAAGAGTATCGGCTGGTATATATTCACAGGATACACTTGGCAATGAGGTTGCACTTACGAAAGATGAGATTAATGTTGTTGTTCCATTTAAGAAAATGGGTAATAATGTAACTAATCTTAATGTAGGTGATCAGATACAGCTTACAACAACAGCAAAACCATCTGAAGTTACATGGTCTACAACTTCTAACTCTGTACTTCAGGTAGATGCAACGACAGGTCTTGTTACAGCAATGGGAGCAGGAAAAGCTACAATTATTGCAACAAGAACACAGGATGAATTATATACTGTATATGGTCTTCCGTATCAGTTGAAATATGATTTCGTAGTTATCGATGGATTTGGCCTCAGTACAACGAGTGCAACTGTTAATATTGGTGATTCGTTTGATTTGAAAGCACTTGTAACAGATGAAGACTTAAATAAGAGTCCTGTAACATTCAAGGTTGAAAATCAGCCGGCTGCCGATGGTATAACTCCTACAGGGACACTTGTAACAACTACACAGAATGGTAAAGTCCTTACTGTAAAGGGTGTTGCATCAGGTACTGTTAAGATTACAGCAACACAGACAATCAATGGCGTTATGAAGTCAGAGACATGTATTGTCTATGTAACTACACCGGTTGGGGAAATTACAATTAATCCTTCATCGGTAACGGTTGACAGAGGTTCAACAACCACTGTACAGCTTTTATTTAATCCGGCAGGACCGACTAATAATAAAGTTCTCTGGGGTACATCAAATCCTGATGTAGCAACAGTTGAAGGTGATAGTTATACAGCTACAATCACAGGTGTTAAAGGTGGTACAGCCACAATTAATGTTATATCGGAAGATGGACTTAAAGTTGCAACTTGTGATGTTTATGTAAGAGAGCCTGTAACGGGAATTACATTAAATGAAACAACAGTTGAATCATCAATGGCAATTGGTAAGTTCCAGCTTGTTGCTACAGTTAATCCGGCAGGAGAAGGAGTAAACAGAAATGTTACATGGACATCATCTGATACATCTATAATTACAGTAGATGAGAATGGTCTTGTTACATTTGTTAAGCCTGGATATGCAACTGTTGTTTGTAAGACCGAAGATGGTGCATTTATTGCAACATGTAACTTTATTATAAGTATTCCGGTAACATCAATTAAACTTGATTATACAGATGAGATAATGTCGCTTGGGCAGCGTCTTAGAATTACAGCTGAAGTGTTGCCGGTAGATGCATCTAATAAAAATGTATATTGGGAGTCATCAAATACAAATGTTTGTATTGTAGATTCTAATGGTCTTGTTGAAGCAGTAGGAACAGGTAGTTGTACAATCCTTTGTAAGTCTGTAGATGGTGGAAGTACAGCAATGTGTAACATTTATGTAAAACAGCCTGTAACGCAGATTGTGCTTAATACAACAGATATTACGGTAAGAAAAGGACAGGTATTCTGGCTTAATGCTACATGTCTTCCGGAAAATGCTGATAATAAGATTGTAACATGGGAAAGCCGTGATGAGAGTGTTTGTAAGGTTGAAAATGATGGTAAATGTACAGCGACAGGTGCTGGTACTACATCAATTATAGCAACTAATGTTGATACTGGACTAACTGCATATTGTGTAGTTACGGTAACACAGCCTGTAACAGGTATTACACTTAATTCGGATTACCAGCTTATGTGGGTTGGTTCAAAATATGCAATCATACCTACAATTGAGCCGGCTGATGCTGAAAATAAGAATGTAACATATTTCTCAAGTGATTCTACTGTTGCAACAGTAGATGAACATGGTGTTGTTACTGCTTTAAAAGGTGGTACATGTGTTATTGAGGTAACAACAGAAGAATGTCAGCTTACGGCTGCATGTACGATTGAAGTAAAAGAGTATGTTTCTTCCATTACTTTGAGTGAACATAATAAGTTCCTTAATATAGGTGCGAGTGGAACACTTACTGCATCAGTTGAAACTTCTACAGCAACTAATAAGAATATAGTATGGTCATCATCAAATAATGATATTTGTTCAGTGGACCAGAAAGGTAATATAATTGGTTATAATCCGGGTACAGCAGTAATAACAGCAACAGCAGCGGATGGCAGCGGTGTGTCTGATTCATGTATTGTACGAGTTGTTAATCCGGTAACATCTATAAGCGTTGAACCATCAACAGTACATCTGCTTGTGGGTGATTCAACAATTGTTACAGCAAATATTTATCCGGAAGATGCATCAGTAAAGGATGTGGATTGGACTTCATCTAATGAAGCAATTGCAGTAGTTGATGAAGCCGGTGAGATATTTGCATTAAGTACAGGTAAATGTAAAGTTACAGCAACGTCTAAAGATGGCAATGATATCAAAGGTGTTTGCTGGGTATATGTAACACCCGTTGTAAATATTTCATCTATAAAGATTAATTCTAGTGAGATTTATATGCTCACAGGTAAATCAAGACAGCTTACTGTAAGAGTAAGACCAGCTACGAATACAGATTCATATGGATGGTATTCAACAGATACTGGAATTGTTACTGTTAATGATGATGGTGTTATAACAACAGTAGGTCCAGGTACAGCTGATGTTGTATGTGAAAGTACAGCAAATGGTGTATCATCGACATGTACTGTTCATGCTTTGGGACTTAGCAGGTCATATATAACACTTGAACAATATGATTCATACTGGCTTGATGTTCTTGGGACAGATACTGATGATAGAATAATATGGCGAAGCAGTAATCCTAGAGTTTGTACGATAAGTTCAAGTGGACAGGTTATTGCAAGAAAAGCAGGTACAACTACAGTTACTGCAGTTACTCATAATAAGACTATGACATGTACTGTAAGAGTTACCAATATACCTAAGTAATAAAATATAAAAAAATAACAGAAATGCCGGATGGCTAAGAATTAATCTTAGCTGTTCGGCATTTTGGCGTAATTATATAAAAAGAAACAGATGACAAAATGTGGAAGCATAGTGTCATCTGTTTCAATGTATAAATATAAAATATGAGGGGGAGATAGAATTATTAACTCTATCTGATAATTATTATATGCAAAAAATGTGAGCAAAGTGTGTACGTTTAATTAAAGAAATATTAAAAATCAAAAGAAAAAATAAAGCACACTATATATTCAAAATATTAAGAGTATATATAATTTTATATGACTTGTTTTTTTAATGAATACGTAGTATATTATTATTACTTTGCAGTATACAATGCTAAGAATTTTAAACAGGAGTCACCGATATGAGCGATAAAGATAATTTTGATATTGATGATGAACTTGCACGTTCACTGGAACGTCTTGTAGAAGAAGAAACTAATGTTGCGAAAGCGGCATATTCAGAAGATAAAATAAAGGCAGAAGATATAAAGAAAGAGCCTGAAAATATTAATCTTGGAGCAACGCAGATGGTTGACAAAGACAAGGTGAAAAGCTTGACATCTGCTATAAAACTTAATGATGAACAGGATATAAAAACTGTTGATGATACATCTGATTTTACGATAGATGTACCATATGTTGGAAATGCATCAAAAAATACAACATCAATCAAGCCTGTAAAGATTGAAGATGATGAAAATGATTGGGATGAAGATGAAAATCTGGATGAAAGTAAAACAGTGCAGAAAATTAATAAGATGAATTCAGATAATCCGGTTACTATGTCAAATCAGACAAGTCCAGAAGACGGAAAAAATAAAAAAGAACTCGATAAAAAGAGCAAGCTTATAATTGCAGGAGCCTGTGGAATAGCGGCACTTGTAGTTATTATAATAATTGTTATTGCAGTTAATATGAATTCAAAAAATAAGAAGTCATATAAATATAATCTTGAAAAGGGTACACAGTATTACAATACACAGGATTATGATAATGCTGTTACATATCTTACAAAAGCATATAATACAAACGACGGAAAAAAGAATGCTGATATGATGTATGAACTTGCTGATGCACTTGTACATGTTAATCAGAATGACAAAGCGATAGAAGTGTTAAAGTCAGCACTTTCGTATGATAAGATGAATGAAAAGGCACTTCCGCTTCTTGCTAAATTGTATCAGGATGAGAAAAAGGGAACAGAGCTTTCTGAGCTTATAAAAAAATATAAGGGAACAAAGAATGAAGCCTTACTTTCAGATTATAAGGTAGATGAGCCAACATCATCTGAAAATCCTGGAAGCTTTGAAGATTCTGTAGAGATAAATCTTATGGCATCTGATGGATGTACAATTTATTACACAACAGATGGAAGTGAGCCGACAACAAAGAGCAGCAAGTATTCATCAGCTATAAAAATTGAAAAAGATGATGTTACAGTTAAGGCGATAGCAGTTAATTCGATTGGCGTTGCATCAGATGTTGCAGAATTTAAGTATTCTATATCATTGAAAGCACCGGATGCACCTGTGCTTAATCCGTCAGAATCTGATGTAAAAGTTGGAACAAAAATTGTTATTGAAGGTCTTGCAGATGACGAAAAGGCGTATTATACTTTAAACGGAAGCACTCCGTCAGCTAACTCATCACAGTATTCAGGTGGAATTACTCTTGATAAAGCAGGTAATTATGTTGTATCAGTAATTGTCATAAATAAACATAATTTATCAAGTCCTGTTACAAGAGTAAGCTATAATGTTTCGGAAGAGAAGACCTATACAAAGGACGAGGCAGAAAGTATTCTTATGAAACGTCTCGTATCAAATAATAAAGTAAGTCAGTCAGGAACAATGGTTGGCGGTGGCGGAACTGCCAAGCTGGTATATCAGAATACAACAACTATCAGTGGCACTAAGATGTACTATATAAGGTTAGATGTTAATTCTGGAAACAGCACAAAAACAGAAGGATATTACGGCGTTGGAGTAAATAACGGACAGTGTTATGTTATAACTGATAACAATGGATCACTCTCTGCCGTTCAATATTAAATTTTTACTATTACTTTGAAAGGGGTACATAAATGTATAAGATTTTAAAGGCTGAAAAGCTGGCTGAAAAAATTTATCTGATGGATGTATTAGCACCTAGAGTTGCTAAACATTGTCAGCCTGGTCAGTTTGTTATTGTAAAAATGGATGAAAAGGGCGAGAGAATTCCTCTTACAATCTGTGATTACAACAGAGAAGCCGGTACAATTACAATTGTTTTCCAGAGTATCGGTGCATCAACAACAAAGATGGCAGAATTGAAAGAAGGAGACTGTTTTGAAGACTTTGTAGGACCGCTTGGATGTGCATCAGAGCTTGTTCATGAAGATATTGAAGAGTTAAAGAAGAAAAAGATAGTATTCATAGCAGGTGGTGTAGGTACAGCTCCTGTATATCCACAGGTTAAATGGCTTCATGAGCATGGTGTGGATGCAGATGTTATTGTAGGTGCAAAGAATAAAGATATGCTTATTCTTGAAGAGCCAATGCGTGAAGTTGCGGGTAATCTGTATGTTACAACAGATGATGGTAGTTATGTAAGAAAAGGTATGGGTACAGATGTACTTAAAGACCTTGTAAATAATGAAGGAAAGAAATACGATCTTTGTGTTGCTATAGGACCACTTATCATGATGAAGTTTGTCTGTCTTCTTACCAAGGAACTTAGTATTCCAACTGTTGTAAGTATGAATCCTATTATGGTAGATGGTACAGGTATGTGTGGTGCATGCCGTCTTCAGGTTGGAGATGAAATTAAATTTGCATGTGTTGACGGACCTGAATTTGATGGACATAAGGTAGATTTTGATCAGGCTATGAAACGTCAGCAGATGTATAAGACTGAAGAAGGAAGAGCTATGCTTGCACTTACTGAAGGGGATACACATCACGGCGGATGCGGTCACTGCAACTAAATAAAGTGAAGGAATGAGGTTAATACAGAATGGATGTTTTAAAGAAAGTTCCAGTCAGAGAGCAGGCTCCTGACGTAAGAAATAAAAATTTTGAAGAAGTATGTCTGGGATATAACATGGAAGAGGCACAGGAAGAAGCAACAAGATGCATTAATTGTAAGAATGCACAGTGTATAAAAGGATGTCCTGTATCAATTAATATTCCTGGTTTCGTTCATGAGGTAAAAGAAGGAAATATTGAAGAAGCATATAAGATAATAAGTCAGTCATCAGCACTTCCGGCAGTCTGTGGCCGTGTATGTCCACAGGAAAGCCAGTGCGAAGGCAAATGTATAAGAGGTTTTAAGGGTGAACCTATTTCAATTGGTAAGCTTGAAAGATTTGTTGCTGATTATGCAAGAGAACATAATATCAAGCCACAGCCTGCAACAGAAAAGAAAGGCAAGAAAGTTGCTGTAATCGGTTCAGGTCCTTCCGGACTTACATGTGCCGGAGATCTTGCTAAACTCGGATATGATGTTACTATATTTGAAGCACTTCATCAGGCTGGCGGTGTTCTTGTATATGGTATTCCTGAATTCCGTCTTCCTAAGCAGACAGTTGTTGCAAGTGAGATTGAGAATGTAAAGAGCCTTGGCGTAAAGATTGAAACTAATGTTGTAATTGGTAAGTCAATGACAGTTGACCAGCTTCTTGATGAAGAAGGATTTGATGCTGTATTTATCGGTTCTGGTGCAGGTCTTCCGAGATTTATGGGAATTCCTGGTGAGAATGCCAATGGTGTATTTTCGGCAAATGAGTACCTTACAAGAAGCAATCTTATGAAAGCTTTTGATGACAGCTATGATACTCCAATTGCAAGATTTAAGAAAGTGGCTGTTGTTGGTGGCGGTAATGTTGCGATGGATGCAGCAAGAACAGCACTCCGTCTTGGGGCAGAAGTTCATGTCGTATATAGAAGAAGTGAAGCTGAACTTCCAGCAAGAGCAGAAGAAGTACATCATGCAAAAGAAGAAGGTATTATATTTGATCTTCTTACAAATCCTACAGAGATTCTTGCGGATGAGAATGGATGGGTAAAAGGCATTAAGTGTGTAAAGATGGAACTTGGTGAACCTGATGCATCAGGAAGAAGAAAACCGGTTGAAATTGAAGGTTCAGAATTCGTTATGGATCTTGATGCTGTAATCATGTCACTTGGTACATCACCTAATCCTCTTATTAGTTCAACAACAAAAGGTCTTGAAATTAATAAGAGAAAATGTATTGTGGCAGAAGAAGAGAATGGACAGACATCAAAAGAAGGCGTTTATGCCGGTGGCGATGCTGTAACAGGTGCTGCTACAGTTATTCTTGCCATGGGTGCTGGTAAAGCAGCTGCAAAGGGTATTGATGAATTTTTAAGCAAGTAAAATAATTATTTTAAACTATGAGAAACACGCTTCGCGAGTTTCTCAAGTTATCGCGGCAGTCGCCAAGGTCTCGTGCAAGCACGGACTTTGGCTCGTTACACGCGTAAATTAAAAGAACCGTGCCTTGATTAATCCGGATGGATATTATCAAAGCACGGTTTTTGTATTTTGTTAAATATTAATAATGCAATAATTATATGATTTTAAAAGATTTTTTCAATATATTCATCGGCTATTGAATCAACGATATCATCGTTTAAATCAGGGTATTTTTTGTTGATTTCATTTTTTATGTAGCTGCTTCTGCTGAAATATTTCATTTCTTCTGCCATTTGGGAACCATCATATGATGCATCAATCATATCAGCGGTTATGTTGGATGTGAGCCAGTCCTGAATTTCGTAATTGGTCTTTTCTTCTGTGCTGATATTGGACTTTGCTTTCTTTGCGGCCTTAAATGAAATGACTGCAATAATTATAAAAGCAACGAACATTCCAATTAAAACAACGTTAGTTAATATTCCTGATGCACCTTTGTAAGTGAAAAATTTCAGTATGCCGATGTCATTTAATAAAACAACGATAAGTCCGCCGATTCCACATACGAGAAATGTTATTGCTGATGACAGGTTATCCTGATACTTTTCGTTAGAATTTTCATAATTGCTGCCTGTTGTGAGCTGCTCAATGATATTTTCATTATCAGTTGTGTCTGTTGTAATATTTTTTTTGTTAGTTACTTCTTTTTCTTCCATATTATCTCCGTTCCGGGAAAAGATGAATTTCCCTTTTCTTGTTGGATAAATTATATCAGTAAAATGTGAAAAAAAAAAGAACAATGTGGATTTTTTGTCAGGGTTGATAAAAAAAATAAATAGATATATATTTTAATGAGACAAGAAAGGAGTATTTTATGAAAATATTGATAATAAGCGGTGGAAGCATAGATGAAATGTGGGGGCGGAAATGGGTGGCTGATTATGAGCCGGATTATTGCATAGCAGCTGATTCGGGACTGGTTATGGCAGATAAATTAGGACTTACAGTAGACCTTTTGCTGGGAGATTATGATTCGGTTGATAAAAAAATTTTTGAAAAATATAATGGAAACACAAAGACAATAACTTATCCGTGCGAAAAAGATTACACAGACACTCATCTTGCACTGAAAAAGGCAATAGAAAAAATAAAAAAAATGCAGGACGCGTCAAAAGACAGTACAGAGGATGAAATAGCAATTATTGGTGCCACGGGAACAAGATATGACCATGCATTTACCAACATTTTTGTTTTGGATGAATCACTTGAGGCGGGCATCAGATGTGCTATTTATGATAAAAATAATAAGATATATCTTGCGGATAAAAGTTTTGAAATAAGAAAAGATAAGCAGTTTGGTGATTATTTATCATTTGCACCAATGACACCTGAAGCCGGGCTTTCTTTATCAGGAGTGAAATATCCATTAGACAGATATACTCTTAGACAGGGTGAGAGCATATGTCAGAGTAATGAAATAACAGAAATCATAGCAAAAGTGGAAATTTTCACAGGAAAATTGGTAGTTTTTGAGACAAGAGACTAGATATATACTTGTTTTTTTAGATGGATTGTTATAAAATAAACAATAGATTTTGATTATTCAAACAGGAGGTTTTTTAAGATGAGTAACACTACACCGGTGTCAGCCAGAGCAAGAATTGATGCAATTCTGGATGACAACAGCTTTGTTGAAATCGGTGCCGGCGTTAAAGCCAGAGCAACAGATTTTAACATTACTAAAAATGCAGCTCCATCTGACGGCGTTATAACCGGATATGGAGTTATTAACGGCAATCTTGTTTATGTGTACAGTCAGGATGCTGCTGTTATGAACGGCACAGTTGGCGAAATGCATGCAAAGAAGATTGAAGGAATTTATGATATGGCATTAAAGATGGGAGCACCAGTAATTGGTCTTATTGATTGTGCCGGAATCAGACTTCAGGAAGCTACAGATGCACTGGATGCTTTTGGTAAGATTTATAGAAAGATGTCGGATGCATCAGGAGTTATTCCACAGATAACAGCCGTTTATGGTAATTGTGGTGGTGGACTTGCTGTACTTGCAGGACTTTCTGATTTCACATTTATGGAAGAAAAGACAGGACATCTTTTCGTAAACAGCCCTAATGCTCTTGCTGGCAATTATGCAGAAAAGCTTGATACATCAAGTGCAAAGTTCCAGGCAGAGGCAGGCGTTGTAGATTTTACAGGTGATGAAGAGACAATTGCTAACGGAATCCGTCAGCTTGTTTCAATTTTACCAGCTAATAATGAGACAGAAGCATTTGCTGACTGTGAAGATGATTTGAACAGAGTATGTGCTGATATGGCAGCTGAGATTGCAGATCCTGCACTTGCACTTTCTGATATTTCAGATGACAATCTCTTTATTGAGGTAAAAGCAGAGTTCGCTAAGGAAATGGTAACTGGTTTCATTCAGGTAGATGGCTCTACAATCGGTGCAGTTGCTAACAGAACAGCTCTTTTTGATGAAAATGGAGAAAAGTCAGCTGATTTCGATGCTGTACTTACAGTTGATGGTGCATATAAAGCAGCAGATTTTATTAATTTCTGTGATGCTTATGATATTCCTGTACTTTCACTTACTAATGTTAAGGGATATGCAGCTGATGTCAGAAGTGAGAAGAGTATTGCAAAGGCAGTTGCTAAACTTACATATGCTTTTGCAAATGCAAATGTTCCAAAGGTTAATGTTATAACAGGAGAAGCTTACGGCAGTGCTTATGTCACAATGAATTCAAAGGCACTCGGTGCTGATGTTACATACGCATGGCCTGATGCAAGCATTGGAATGATGGATGCTAATGAGGCAGCTAAGATTATGTATGCTGATGATATTGCAAAGTCAGCTGATGTCCAGTCAGTTATATCAGAGAAAGCAGCTGAGTATGCAGCACTTCAGTCAGGCGTTGAATCAGCAGCAGCAAGAGGATATGTTGATACAATTATTAATCCTGAAGATACAAGAAAATATGTTGCTGCAGCGTTTGAGATGCTTTATACAAAGAGAGAGGATAGACCTGATAAAAAGCATGGAACGGTCTGATATAGAGGTGAGACAATATGAAGAAGATTAATTTTAAGAAATTCTTACTGTTGTTTTGCATTTTAGCGTGTGTGTTTGGACTTACAGCGTGTACAGAGACTATTTCTTCTGATTCTGCAAAGGAATCAAAGAAAGAACAGAAGCTTGCAGCTGTATCTACTGAACTTGAAAACTGGTCAGTTGATATGATTAAGTATTTTGATGTAACGTCAGATGATGATGTTAAGGCAAACGCTGAGAATGCAATAAGCATAGATGAGATTAACCATGATTTATATATTGTTAATCCTGAAGGCATGAATGTTGCAACAGTTGAATTTTGTAACAGCTGGGTTAAGAGCCGCAGCGATTTAGGCAGATTAAAGTCTATTGACAGTGTTGAGTTAAAGATAAGCGACGAGACAAGTACTCTTGGAACTGTTACAGTTAAGACAGAATATGAAAAGAGAAACTGTACATATGAAATTGTATTTGATGATGATTACAATCTTTCAAGTGCAGCCATCAATCCGGTATATACAACCGGTGAGAAGATGGAAAAAGCAGTTTTAAATACAGTTATAGGTATGGGTACAGTATTTATTGTATTAATATTTATTTCTTTCATCATTTCATTACTTAAATATGTAAATAATATTGGTGCAAAGAAAGAAGAAAAACCTGCCGGCGGTGTAGAAAATGCTATTTCACAGATAGTTACAGCTGAAGAAGAAAGCGATGAGACAGATGATCTTGAGCTTGTGGCAGTTATAACAGCGGCAATTGCAGCTTCTGAGGGAACATCCTCTGATGGTCTGGTTGTTCGTTCAATTAAAAGAAGATTTTAGAATAATTTATCGATTTATGGAGGATAAGTACAATGAAGAATTACACAATTACTGTTAATGGTAATGTTTATGATGTTACAGTTGAAGAAGGAGCTGCAGGTACAGCTTCAGCAGCACCTAAGGCAGCACCAAAAGCTGCTCCAAAGGCAGCACCTAAGGCTGCAGCACCAGCAGGTGCTCAGGGTGCCGTAAAGGTTAATGCACCTATGCAGGGCAAGATTTTAAAGATTAATGCATCAGCAGGTGCTTCTGTAAAGAAGGGTGATGTACTTCTTGTTCTTGAAGCTATGAAGATGGAAAATGAAATCTGCGCACCACAGGATGGAACTGTAGCTACAGTTGAGTGTTCAGTTGGTGATTCAGTTGAAACAGGAAAAGTATTAGTTTCAATGAACTAATTATTTAGAGGAATCATTTAAACTGGAGGTTAAAAGATGAGTTATATTATAACAACATTGGGAAACCTCGTACAGCAGTCAGCATTTTTTGGTTTGACATGGGGTAATTATCTCATGGTTGCTGTTGCTTTGGTTTTCTTATATTTGGCTATTAAGAAAGGATACGAACCTCTGCTTTTAGTACCAATTTCTTTTGGTATGCTTCTTGTTAATCTTTATCCGGACATTATGCTTTCGATTGAAGATTCAAACAACGGCGTAGGCGGTTTGTTACATTATTTCTATCTCCTCGATGAGTGGAGTATTTTACCATCGCTTATTTTCCTTGGCGTTGGTGCAATGACAGACTTTGGTCCGCTTATTGCAAATCCTAAGAGTTTCCTCTTGGGTGCAGCTGCACAGTTTGGTATTTTTGCCGCTTATATCATGGCTATTTTTATGGGATTCCCTGATAAAGCAGCAGCAGCAATTTCGATTATCGGTGGTGCCGATGGTCCTACATCAATCTTCCTTGCAGGTAAGCTCGGACAGACTAAGTATATGGGACCTATTGCGGTTGCGGCATATTCATATATGTCACTTGTTCCTATTATCCAGCCACCTATTATGAAGCTTCTTACAACTGAGAAAGAAAGAAAGGTTAAGATGGAACAGTTAAGACCGGTTTCAAAACTTGAGAAAATTCTTTTCCCGGTTATTGTTACTATCGTAGTAGTATTAATTCTTCCTACTACAGCACCACTTGTTGGTATGCTTATGCTTGGTAACCTCTTCAAGGAAAGTGGAGTTGTTAAGCAGCTTACAGAGACAGCATCTAATGCACTTATGTATATCGTAGTTATTATTCTTGGTACATCAGTTGGTGCTACAACAAGTGCTGAAGCATTCCTTAATCTTGATACTTTAAAGATTGTTGCACTCGGACTTATTGCATTTGCGTTCGGTACAGCGGCAGGTGTTTTATTTGGTAAGATTATGTGCAAGGTTTCACATGGCAAAGTTAATCCGCTTATCGGTTCAGCAGGTGTTTCTGCCGTTCCTATGGCAGCCAGAGTTTCACAGAAGGTCGGACAGGAAGCAGATCCTTCTAACTTCCTTCTCATGCATGCGATGGGACCTAACGTTGCGGGTGTTATCGGTACAGCTGTAGCTGCCGGTGCATTCATGGCTATGTTTGGTGTTATGTAAATAAATACATAAATTAAGGAATTATAATTTAATTAATATTTGAAATAATTTGGAGGATTTAAAGATGGCAGAACAGGTTAAAAAACCATTAAAAATAACGGAAACCGTATTGCGTGATGCACATCAGTCATTGATTGCCACAAGAATGACAACAGAGCAGATGCTTCCAATCATAGATAAAATGGATAAGGTTGGTTATCATTCAGTAGAGTGCTGGGGCGGTGCTACATTTGATGCATCTCTTCGTTTCCTTAAAGAGGATCCATGGGAAAGACTTCGTAAGTTAAGAGATGGATTCAAAAATACAAAGTTACAGATGCTTTTCAGAGGTCAGAATATTCTTGGATATAATCACTATGCAGATGATGTAGTTGAATATTTCGTTCAGAAGTCTATTGCAAACGGTATTGATATTATCCGTATTTTCGATTGCTTTAACGATTTAAGAAATCTTAAATCATCAGTTGAGGCTGTTAAGCTTGTAAAGAAAGAAAATCCTAATGCACATGCACAGATTGCTTTGTGTTATACATTGGGTGATGCATATACACTTGATTACTGGAAAGAGACAGCAAAGAGAATCGAAGATATGGGTGCAGATTCAATATGTATCAAGGATATGGCTGGTCTTTTAGTTCCTAAGAAAGCAACAGAGCTTGTTCAGGCATTAAAGGATGGTTCATCACTTCCAATTCAGATGCATACACATTACACATCAGGTGTGGCTTCAATGACATATATGAAGGCAGTTGAGGCAGGTGCTGATATAATTGATACAGCTATGTCTCCATTCTCAATGGGAACAAGCCAGCCGGCTACAGAAGTTATGGTTGAAGCATTTAAGGATACTCCTTATGATACAGGTCTTGACCAGAATCTTCTTGCTGAAATTGCTGCATATTTCCAGCCAATGAGAGAAGAAGCATTAAAGACAGGTCTTATGAATACAAAAGTTCTTGGTGTTAATATCAAGACATTGCTTTATCAGGTTCCTGGTGGTATGCTTTCTAACCTTGTATCACAGCTTAAAGAAGCAGGTGCAGAAGATAAGTATCAGGCAGTTCTCGAGGAAATTCCAAGAGTGCGTAAAGACTTTGGTGAACCACCTCTTGTTACACCATCATCACAGATTGTTGGTACACAGGCAGTTCTTAATGTATTACAGGGCGAGCGTTACAAGATGATTACAAAAGAATCTAAGAAGGTTCTTATGGGTGAATTTGGTCAGACAATCAAGCCTTTCAATCCTGAAGTTCAGAAGAAAGCTATTGGTGATGCAACACCTATTACATGCCGTCCGGCAGATTTAATTGAGCCACAGCTTGAAAAATTCAAGAATGACCCAGTTGTACAGGAATACAAGCAGCAGGATGAAGATGTATTATCATATGCATTGTTCCCTGCTGTAGCAACAGAGTTCTTTAAATACAGAGCAGCACAGCAGTCAAAGGTAGACCCTAAGGCAGCTGACACAGAAAATAAAGCATATCCTGTATAATATATAAATAATTAAGTTTATAAAAAGCTGATTTATCGGCAGCATCCGTAAAATATATGGGTGCTGCCATTTTATGTTTAGTTTACATAGTATGGGAACTTGTAAATAAACATTCTCTGTGATAAGATAGCATACATAGTCTTTAAATGTTTAATTTATGACGGAGGAATGAAAAGACATGAAAAAAAAGAATGTCAAAATCTGTGTTGTCGGCGGAGGAAAGATAGGTTCAGAGATAGCTGCCCAGCTTACGGATAATGGCTGTGAAGTAACAGTAATAGATACTAATCTTGATTTGATAAATAAGATTTCTAACTCTATGGATGTAATCTGCTATCAGGGCAATGGTGCATCGCTTACGATATTGCAGGATGCAGGTGCTGCAGAGGCTGATATATTTATTGCTGTCACAGGTTCAGATGAACTTAATATATTAAGCTGTCTTACAGCACATTCGCTCGGTGCCAAGAATACGATTGCGAGAGTAAGAAATGCAGAATATGCCGTGCAGTCTGAATTCTATATGGAAAAATTTGGTCTGTCAATGACAATAAATCCTGATTTTACAGCTGCAAGGGAGATAGAAAGATTACTGCATTTTCCACAGGCCACAAAGATTGAACTTTTTGGCAAAGGCAGATGTGAACTTGTCGAGATGAAAATAGAACATGGCAATGCAATAATTGGCAAGACATTATTTGAGATAAACCAGAAAATGAAAATGAATATTCTTATATGTGCAATAGTGCGTGATAAGAATATATTTATACCAAATGGTGATGATATTGTAAAAGAAGGCGATGTGCTTTATATCACAGGTTCTCCTAAGGCGATAAATGAGTCGCTTGAGAAAATGAATATAAAAGTAAGACGTATTAGTTCAGTACTTATTGCCGGAGCGAGCAGAATTGGATTTTATCTGTCAAAGATGCTTGAAAAAGATGGTGTTAATGTAACTGTTGTTGAGAAAGTTCACAGCAAAGCAGCTGAACTTGCAGGAAATGTACCGGGAGTATCAGTTATGTGCAGTGATGCAATGGAATATTTTGAGAGTATGTCTGAGGCAGACATCAAAAATACAGATGCTTTCGTTACACTTACAAATAATGATGAATATAATCTTATTGCGGGTATGCTTGCTGAAAAACGCAATGTATATAAGGTTGTAACAAAGATGAATTCACATTCAGCATTAAAAGAACTTCAGATGAATACAAAAATATGCAGTGTTTCCAAAGAGAGTGCTGTTACAGATATTATTATCGGTTATTCAAGATCTCTTCTTGCGGCAGAAAATTTTGATGCTATTTCCTCACTTTACAGGCTTATGGATGGAAAACTTGAGTTTGTTGAGTTTAAAGTCACATCAGATGAGGCATATCTTGGCAAGCTGATAAAGGAATTACAAGTTAAAAAAGGCTATATTATTGCTTCTATAATACGAAACAGAAGGCTTATTGTGCCTCGAGGTGATGATGTAATTGAAAAGGGTGATTCAGTTTTAGTATGTACTGTAAATAAGAGTATTTTGAGATTACAGGACATTTTTGCAGGAGTATAGGGCGATGAATAGAAGAAGAGTTCTTAAAATTCTTGGTAAAATTCTTATGACAGAGGCGATGCTTATGGTACCGTCTCTGATAGTTTCACTGATATATGGCGATGGTGACGCTATGTATTTTATTGGTACAATTGCATTTGCGGCAATAGCAGGATTTATCCTTTCATGTGTAAAAGCACCGGAACGTAAGATGGGTAGCCGGGATGGATACTGTATAGTTGCACTTGCATGGATAATTATATGCATAATAGGTGCTGTTCCGTTGTTTCTTACAGGACAGTTCAGGTCTTACTGGTCTGCACTTTTTGAGATAGTTTCGGGTTTTACGACTACAGGTGCATCTGTTCTTTCAAATCCTGAATATCTGCCACATGGTGTACTTTTCTGGAGAAGTTTTACGCACTGGGTTGGAGGAATGGGCGTTCTTGTATTTGTACTTATGATAATGCCTATGGAAAATGAAAATTCAATGCATCTTATAAGAGCGGAGGTTCCGGGACCTGTAGCCGGAAAACTTGTTCCTAGAATGAAAAAAACATCAATAATTTTATATGGAATATATACTGCTATGACAGCAATACTTGTTGTTTTATTGTTATTTGGCGGCATGAATGTGTTTGATGCTTTTGCAACAGCATTTGGTACTGCGGGAACAGGTGGATTTGCAACATCATCTACAGGCATAGCAGGTTATGACAGTGCATATATAGAGATTGTACTCGGGATTTTCATGCTTTTATTTGGGGTTAATTTTAATGCATATTATCTTATACTTATAAAGAGATTTACAGATGCGTTAAAGATTGAAGAGATTCAATGGTATTTTGGGATTGTAGGAGTTTCAGTTATTGCAATAGCAATCAATATATGCCATAGCCTGTCGGCAGTTTCCGTGTCTTTGAGACAGGCGTTTTTCCAGGTGTCAAGTATTATAACAACGACGGGATTTGCAACGGTTGACTTTGATAAATGGCCGGAGTTTTCAAGGCATCTTCTTGTTCTACTGATGATAATCGGTGCATGCTCAGGTTCAACGGGCGGTGGTATCAAAGTATCGCGTGTTATTGTTATGGTAAAGAGTTTTTTTAATGAAATAAGACATATTATCAATCCTAGCTCTGTTACAGCAGTGAGGGCAAATGGCAAGCCTATGGATAAAGAGACACTTATAGCGGTGAGAGTTTATGTGGCATCGTATTTTATTTTGATTTGTCTGTTTACACTGGTCATATCACTTAACGGACTTGACTTTACAACAAATCTGACAGCAGTTTTATCGTGTTTTAATAATATAGGACCGGGACTTAATCTTGTTGGTCCAATGTCAAATTTCTCATGTTATGCCGACTGGGCACAGGTTATACTTTCAGTTGCCATGCTCACGGGACGACTTGAGATATTCCCGATGTTCATGCTGTTTTCAAAATCGGTGCACCGCCGTTAAAATTGTCATTTGATTGGGAAATAAAGACATTTAAACAAATAAGTATTTAATGAGGAGAATAAAGTGATATGATTAAGCTCGAAAGATGCAATGTAATGAATTTTGAAAATGCCATACGCGGAGCAAGAAATCCGCTGAACAGCTGGGGACGCATGGACAGCAGCATTGTTGATGGTAAATTTGTATTTGGACCTAACGATTTAGACCTTGCAAAACGTCTGTGTAAAGCAGGTTCTGACCACAGAAAGTTTATCAGACAGATATTTATAACTGTAGATATAACTGCACCTTTATACTGGTGGAAAGAATACGATACATATAAAGTCGGAACAGTGGCAAATTCAACAAGTACAATGCATAAGATACACAGTAAGCCATTCGAGATGAGTGATTTCTCAACTGACCACATGAATGAGGAAACAATAGAATTTATGGAAAAAAATATTGAATTCCTTGAGAATCTGCGTGTTAAGTATAATGATACAAAGGATAAGACTCTCTGGTACAGCATTATACAGCTTCTTCCTGAGAGTTATAATCAGATGAGAACATGCACGTTCAGCTATGAAAATGCAGTTGCCATGTATTATTCAAGAAAGAATCACAAGCTTGATGAATGGCATACATTTTGTGACTGGGTAACAGAACTTCCGTATTTTAAGGAACTGTTTATTCAGGAATAACATGGATTTTGGTGTATAACACTTAAATCTGATAAAGCAAAAAATATGAAAGGGGAAAGTACATTTATACATGTACGAAATAAGACTATGATAAGTTTAATAGTTATTGCAGCAGTTGTTTTATTTATTTTGATTATGTTTTTCAGCTTTGTTCCAATCGGACTTTGGATTTCAGCGATGGCAGCAGGAGTTCATGTCGGAATTTTCAGTCTTGTTGGTATGCGATTAAGAAGAGTAGTTCCGTCAAGAATTATTCTTCCTCTTGTAAAGGCAACAAAAGCCGGACTTAAACTCAGTGTAAACCAGCTTGAGGCACATTACCTGGCTGGTGGTAACGTTGATGGAGTTGTTAATGCACTTATTGCATCAGAAAGAGCAGGAATTGATTTGTCATTTGAAAAAGCAGCAGCAATTGATCTTGCAGGTCGTAATGTCTTAGAGGCTGTTCAGATGAGTGTAAATCCTAAAGTGATTGAAACACCGAATATTTCAGCAGTTGCAAAAGATGGTATCGAACTTCTTGTAAAAGCGAGAGTTACAGTTCGTACAAATCTTGAAAGACTTGTCGGTGGTGCTGGTGAATCAACAATTATTGCACGAATCGGCGAGGGTATTGTAACTACAGTTGGTTCTGCTGTTTCACATAAGAGCGTTCTTGAAAATCCTGATGATATTTCAAAGCTTATTCTTGCAAAAGGTCTTGATGCCGGAACAGCATTTGAAATTCTTTCAATTGATATTGCAGATATTGATATTGGACGTAATATCGGTGCACATCTTCAGAGTCTTCAGGCAGAGGCTGATAAGAATATCGCCCAGGCAAAGGCAGAAGAGAGAAGAGCTATGGCTGTAGCAAAAGAGCAGGAAATGAGAGCTTATGTTGTTGAAGCAGAAGCAGAAGTACCAAAGGCACTTGCTTATGCACTTCGCGAAGGAAAAATGGGAATAATGGATTATTATGACTTGCAAAATCTCAAAGCAGATACTAAAATGAGAGATAGTATAGCAGGTGATGACAGTACACAGACTATTACTGAAGGCGGTTATAATGAGCAGCAGTAAGAAGGTTAATAATCTGGCAAAACGTGTTTCTTCGGAATACAAACAGATAGTTAATCCTTCATGTAATGGAAGCAGTCAGACGGATAATGACATTAAAGATGGATGTGAGCAGGCAAGACATGCAGAACAGACCATTAAGAAGCAGCAGATGGTACATGAGCATAATCTTGACATTGAGAATAGTTACTGTGATATTGGACAGAAAAAATCACACGGAATAAAAATGATTGTAAACAATGAATATATACCATCTTTAAGAAGTCATGATAATCTGAGAAGTGCAATGATTATACACGAAATATTGTCACAGCCTGTATGTAAAAGACGTAAAAAGAGGTAGGTATATTACATGCATATTTCTATACAGGTATGTTCCATAATTATTGTGCTTTTTCTTGCGATAATTTTTTCGAGACAGAAAAAACTTGGAATAAGAAGTGAGAGAATTTTTTTAGAAATATTAATAATAACATTAATAAGCCTTGTGCTTGATATCAGCTCCGTGGCAGCAATCTATTATAAAGAAAGCTGTCCGGGGCTTTTGGTGTTGGTTGTTTCAAAAACTTATCTTGTATCTTTGATTATTCTTGCATTTGTGAGCCGTATATATGTATTATCTGATGTGAATTATGTTGCTGTTGACGGAAAAAAAGGCGTATTCATCAGATATGCAATTATTACAATGTGTGTATTGCTTGTAAGTGTTCTTCCGATTGATTTTAATATTAATGCAGATACAGGTGCGGTATGGTCTTCAGGATATAGCGTGATAATGACTTATGTAACTGTCTTTGCAATACTTATCAATACAATTTATACTGCTTTTGACATGAGAACTTCTATAAGTTCAGCAAGATTTGAATCTGTTCTTATATGGATTGTATTCTGGTGCATTGCGGCAGTTATACAGGCAGTTATGAGAAACCATATACTTATAGTTGGATTTGCAAGTGCACTTGGTGTTATGGTAATATATATAAAATTTGAGAATCCCGAATTAAATATTGACAGAGCGACAGGTTTATACAATCAGAAAGCATTCCTTATATATGTAAATAATGCATTAAGCAGCAATAAAGATATTTCAATAGTTTCTGCTTCATTTGAAAGATGGTATAACAGAAATGTGAGCTTTGAATACATAGATACTGCAAAATCGGAGATTATCAGATTTCTTTCAGATATAGATAAAATAATGGTATTCAGAAATTATGAAGATGAGCTTATAATGGTATATAAAAATAAATCTGATGCTGCAGAATGTGGTAAAATTATTGATAAAAGATTCAAAGAAGGATGGGGTCCCGGAAAAAATATAATTTTTCATCCGTTTATAGTATATTTAAGAGATGTATCAGGCATAAAAAGGGCGGAAGATATACTTCATTTTATTGCACATATAAAATCTGATTATATGGGACGTTCTGACCAGCATTTTATTTCAATTACAAATGATATAATTGAAAATATGTATAATCAGCGTAATGTAGTAAGACAGATTGTAGAAGCAATGGACCAGGATGGAGTTGAAGTGTTTTTTCAGCCGATTTACTCTGTTAAAGAAAAAAGATTTACATGTGCAGAAGCTCTTGTGAGAATAAGGCAGCGTGACGGAAGTCTTATGCTGCCGGGGATGTTTATAGAGACAGCTGAAAAAAGCGGACTTATTATACGTCTTGGACTGATAGTTTTTGAAAAAGTATGCCAGTTCATAAAGGACAATCCATTAGAAAAAATGGGGATGGAATATATAGAAGTTAATCTTTCTATGGTTCAGTGTGCATATAAAAAACTTAGCGATGATTATATAAATGTTATGAAAAAATATAATATTAATCCGTGTAATATCAATCTTGAGATAACAGAATCAGCATTGATGGAAGATAAGACAAATCTGCTTGACAATATGAACAGATTGATGGAATATGGAGTGAAGTTTTCACTTGATGATTTCGGCACCGGACATTCCAACCTGAATTACATAGTTGACATGCCTGTCAATATTGTTAAGTTTGACAAAGGTATGCTTGATGCTTATTTTGAAAATGGCAGGGCAAAATACGTAATGGATGCTGCAATGCACATGATACAGGGAATGAATCTTGAGATCGTGGCAGAGGGAATAGAGACAAAAGAACATTTTGAAAATATAGCAAAGCTTGGCATAAATTTTGTTCAGGGATATTATTTTTCAAAACCAGTTACTGCACGACAGTTTCTTTTGTTTATAAACGAAAATAACAAATAAATTCGGAGTAATAAAATGAAAAAAATTATAGTTATAGGCGGAGGTGCTGCCGGGATGATGGCAGCAATTACAGCGGCCGGAAATAATAATAAAGTTGTTCTTGTTGAAAAAAACGAGAAACTGGGAAAAAAGATTTTTATAACCGGAAAAGGCAGATGCAATTTTACTAATGCAGGTGATTCAGATGACCTTATGAACAGCATTGTGACAAATAAAAAATTCATGTACAGTTCACTTAATAAATTTTCTAATTATGATGCGATGGGTTTCTTTGGAGAACTTGGGCTGGATTTTAAAGTCGAAAGAGGAAACAGAGTTTTTCCAACGTCAGACCATTCATCTGATGTGATATCAGCACTTAATCGTGAGATGAAAAATAGAGGTGTTGAAATCAGACTTAATACAAAAGCTGTAAATATAAATACAAGTTTTGTATCGCAGGAAAATGATGATAACAATAATGATAAAAGAAAAATAAAATTTGAAAGCCTTACAGTTGAAAATGAAATCGGGAAAAAAGAAGTTATCACAGGTGATGAGCTGATAATAGCAACAGGAGGCAATTCATATCAGAGCACAGGTTCAACTGGTGACGGATATAAATTTGCAAAATCACTTGGACATACTGTAACGCCTATACTTCCGGCTCTTGTACCGTTTAATGTAAAAGAAGAGTGGGAACGGGAACTTCAAGGACTGAGTCTTAAAAATGTGAATGTACGGATTCTTGATGGAGAAAAAGAAGTGTATTCAGATTTTGGTGAGATGCTTTTTACTCATTTCGGTGTGAGTGGACCGACAATTCTTTCAGCCAGCAGTTACACTGCCGGAATTATAAAACAGAAAAATCTTACACTTTCTATTGATTTAAAACCGGCACTGACCTATGAACAGCTTGACGAGAGAGTTTTACGTGATTTTGAAGAAAATAAAAATAAATCATTTAAAAATTCACTTGATAAGCTGCTTCCGAAAAAAATAATTCCGGTTGTGATAATGCTTACGAGAATTCCAGAAGACAAAAAGGTTAATGAGATAACAAAAGAGGAGCGGAAAAAACTTGTTGACACATTGAAAGATTTCAGAATGACACTAACAGGACTCAGAGGATTTAACGAGGCAATAATTACACAGGGTGGTGTTAATGTAAAAGAGATTAATCCGTCAACAATGGAGTCAAAGATAGTTAGTAATGTGTTTTTTGCAGGTGAAGTGCTGGATGTGGATGCAGTTACAGGAGGATTTAATCTTCAGGTTGCATGGTCAACTGGGTATGCCGCGGGAAATAATTGATTTATGGAGGAAAATATGAGTTATTCAGTAGCTATAGACGGACCGGCAGGAGCCGGAAAAAGTACAATTGCAAAGCTTCTTGCAAAGAAAATGGGATATATATATGTTGATACGGGTGCAATGTATCGTGCAATGGCAGTTTATTTTGTACAGAATAATGTTAATCCTGATGATGAAAGAGAGATAAATGTAGCTGTCACAGGTGTTAATATAACAATTGAGTATATGGACGGAGTGCAGCAGGTGATTTTAAACGGTGACAATGTTACTGGCATGTTAAGAACAGAAGAGATTGGAAGCATGGCTTCAAAAACATCAAAATATGCTGCTGTGAGAAGAAAGCTTGTTGAATTGCAAAGAGAACTTGCAAAAAAGACAGATGTTATAATGGATGGAAGAGATATTGGAACAACTGTGCTTCCGGATGCGTTTTGCAAAATTTACCTTACTGCAAGTGTAGATGCGAGAGCAAAAAGAAGATATGATGAGCTTGCACAGAAGGGTGAAAAATGTGATTATGATATCATAAAAAAAGATATTGAACAGCGTGATTATCAGGATATGCACAGGGAAATATCGCCTTTGAAACAGGCTGATGATGCGGTTTTAGTAGATACATCAGATATGAATATTGAGCAGGTGGTAGAGTGCATTGAAAATATTATAAATGAGCGTAAATAACAGGTGAGGCGATATGAAAGAAGTAATAGTTGCAAAATCAGCTGGATTTTGTTTTGGCGTACAGAGAGCAGTTGATACTGTATACAATCAGTGTGGTGGAAAAAATGTATTTACATATGGACCGATAATACACAATGAAGAAGTTGTAAAAGATCTTGAAAATAAAGGTGTGCATGTTATTAATTCGGCTGACGAGATAAATGATGATTCAACAGTTATAATCCGTTCACATGGTGTTTCCAAAGATGTGTATGATTCATTACATGAAAAAAATGTAAATATTGTTGATGCAACATGTCCGTTTGTCCTTAAAATACATAAGATTGTAAAGGAAGAAAGTGCTAATGGAAGCCAGATTGTTATAATAGGAAATGAGAATCATCCGGAAGTTGAGGGAATTATGGGATGGTCACTTTCTGATACATATGTGATTGATACATCAGAAAAAGCACAAAATCTGGTACTTGATTCCCAGAGGCGGGTGTGCATTGTATCACAAACGACATTTAATTACAATAAATTTCAAGAATTAGTTGAAATTATATCTAAAAAGGGTTACAATATAATCATTCGTAATACAATTTGTAATGCAACTGAGGAACGACAGACAGAGGCAAGAGAAATTGCAAAGCGGGTCGATGCTATGATAGTAATCGGCGGGAGCAGCAGTTCCAATACGCGAAAACTGTATGAAATCTGTAAGAAAGAATGTTACGATACATTTTACATTCAGACGATAAACGACCTTGACTTAGAAAGTTTGGGCAGAGCAGAGTGCATAGGTATTACAGCAGGGGCATCGACCCCAAACAATATTATCGAGGAGGTTTGCACTAATGTCAGAAAGTTTTGCAGAGATGTTAGAGGAATCAATTAAGCAAATACATACAGGAGAGATCGTTGACGGCACTGTTATTGATGTTAAGGAAGATCAGATTATTCTTAACATTGGATACAAGGCTGATGGTATTATTACACGTAATGAATATTCATCAGACCCAAACGTAGATTTAAGAGATGTTGTTAAAGTAGGCGACGAGATGCAGGCAAAAGTTCGCAAGGTTAACGATGGCGAAGGTCAGGTTATCCTTTCAAGAAAAGGTCTTGTAGCTGAACAGGGAAGCAAGAAGCTTGAAGAAGCATTTGAAAACCAGACAGTAATC
Source organism: Lachnospira hominis (ex Hitch et al. 2025) (assembly GCF_040096395.1). Taxonomy (NCBI): domain Bacteria; kingdom Bacillati; phylum Bacillota; class Clostridia; order Lachnospirales; family Lachnospiraceae; genus Lachnospira; species Lachnospira hominis (ex Hitch et al. 2025). Next base: position 42,295 of record NZ_JBBMES010000014.1, read on the forward strand.
ACAGCAACAGTAAGCCAGGTTATGAACGGTGGCCTTGGTGTAGTTGTTGATGAGGCAAGAGTATTTATACCGGCAAGTCTTGTTTCAGATACATTTGTTAAAGATTTATCTGTATATAAAGATAAGGAAGTATCATTTGTTATCACAGAATATAATCCTAAGAAGAGAAGAATTATCGGTGACTGCAAGAAGTTAATCGTAGAAGCTAAGGAAAAGGCTCAGAAGGAACTTCTTGAAAAGATTCACGAAGGTGATACAATCGAAGGAACAGTTAAGAATGTAACAGATTTTGGTGCATTCATTGATTTAGGCGGAGTTGATGGTCTTCTTCACATCTCTGAGATGTCATGGGGAAGAACAGCTAACCCTAAGAAGATTTACAAAGTTGGAGATTCAGTTAAGTGCTTTATCAAAGAGATTAATGGTAATAAGATTGCACTTAGTGTTAAGTATCCAGACCAGAATCCATGGAATGATGCAGCTACAAAGTATGCTGTTGGCACAGTTGTAAAAGGAACTGTAGCAAGAATGACAGATTTTGGTGCGTTTGTACAGCTTGAGGATGGTGTTGATGCATTACTTCATGTATCACAGATTTCAAGAGAACATATCAACAAGCCTTCAGATGTTCTTGCAATTGGTCAGGAAATTGAAGCTAAGGTTGTTGATATCAATGAAGCTGAGAAGAAGATAAGCCTTAGCATGAAGGCTCTTCAGGCAGATGAAGAACCAACAGAATATTCAACAGATGATGCTGAATAATTAATAAGCTTAATATTCATAAAATTAAGGCAGGACATTATGTCCTGCCTTTTATGTAGATGTGATGTTTTAGTAGTGTTTCAATAGCGTCTCATATGGACATAAACGCGTCCTTTTCTTGTTTCATCGCCACAGCCGTCAAAAATAAATTTCCCAAAACCTCTTATAACGAGAATATCACCTGGTTTTAATTGTGCACTGTTATTTTCAATATTCATTCCGTTAAGAAACACCTTTTTAGCTGAAAAAAATTCAAGTGCAGAACTTCTTGATAATTTAGTAATGCTTGCAACAACTGCATCAATTCTGGCTGATGCCGCAATCACTTCAAACTCAGTGAGTACAGGGCGTATAATGTCGGGAATTTCATCACAGACAGAGGCACGTACATGGTTATGTTTTACTGTTGTGAGATTATCAGTTATAAATTCAGCTATATGATTCATGCAATATACATAAGCATCTTTTTCTTTTATCAGAATATCACCAATGAGGCTTCTTTCAATGCCAAGATTCATAATTGCACCAAGATAATCACGGTGTTCAAGTTCCTGGGCAAATTTTGGTGTGAGCGGTGAAATCTTAAGTATTGAAATTGGAAAACTGTCATCGTATCCAAAAATTTCAGGACTTCCGAATCGTATAATCTGCCTTTCACTTGATTCACTTCCACCAAAAGTAGAAGGATAAGCAAATTGAAGTTCTTTTTTCATTGAATTATATATTGCAAGTTCGCTTAATCCTAAGAATCCTGTATAAGTATATATATTCTGATTATACGATTTGTTGGCTGTGTCAAGAATTTTACGCCTTAAAAGAGTTTCTTCATCCATATTTTCTCCAATCTGAAAATAACTTCATAAATATTAATTATAATATACAGGTAAAAGTTTAACAGAAAGTATGAAAAAATAACAGAAAAATAATTAAATATAGAGATTTTTACGGTGGGATATGTTAAAATATAAACGAACAATAAGTATGGCATGTGATTAAATCACAGAAATGAGGATTTATGATTAAGGATTATGAGGATTTTAAGAAATTTGTACTGCAAAATACAGGTATTGACCTGAATGCATATAAAGAGAGACAGATGAAAAGAAGAATAGACTCTCTTATTGAAAGAAATAAGTATGATGGATATGACAGCTATAGTAAAGCAATAAAGACAAACAAAGAATTGATGGATCAGTTTGTCAATTATCTTACGATTAATGTATCTGAGTTTTATCGTAATCCGGCATTATGGAAGACATTGGAAGATGTAATACTGCCTGATTTGATTAAGAAGTTTGGCTCTAATTTGAAAATTTGGAGTGCAGCGTGTTCTACAGGTGATGAACCATATTCTCTTGCAATGGTTCTTGCAAAAAAGATGCCTTTGAACAAGATACATATTATAGCTACAGATATTGATGATCAGGTTCTTGAAAAAGCAAGAGACGGTGTATATGCTGCGTCAAGCCTGAAAGGTCTTCCTGATGAATATAAGAATAAATATTTTGAAAAAATGGGTGAAAAATATTTCAAAATAAGTGATGAAATTAAAAAATGTGTTGAATTCAAAAAAGCTAATCTTTTAAAAGACCCATATCCATCAGGATGTAATCTTATTGTATGCCGTAATGTGATGATTTATTTTACAGAAGATGCAAAGCAGGAGATTTATAAGAAATTTAATAAAGCTCTTAAAGTTGATGGATGCCTTTTTGTTGGTAATACAGAACAGATTATTAATTATCGTGATTTGGGATATGAATATGACAAACTTTTCTTTTATAGAAAGAGTAAAGAGATTTAAGTTTAACAACGTCATTGTTATGTGGTTCATAACAGTGACGTTATTGTTTTGTATACATAATTATCTATTTTTTGTGGAGAGTTAAAAAAGCTGTCAGATGCTTCAAAATAACTTATGTTATCTTTGTAATCATATTTGAATGACGGAGCAATAATATCTGAGGGCTGTGCTATAAATGAGCCTTTCTTTTTTGAATAACATGTTGATGCCTTTGCCGGTATTCGGCGGCTTTTATCAACGAAAGAAGAAATGCTTTTATGGATTGCATAGTCTTCATCCGGCAGATAGTAGTAGTTTTTATAATCGGTGTAAAAATATTTTAATTCGCATTCGTGTATTTTGGTACGCAGTTTCAGCAGATTTTTGCTTAATTTTATGTAAAATAAATCATTTCCATAAGATACGTCTTTAGGCACACAGCATGGAAGTGTAATACTGAAAGTTATTTCTTTTACGGGATTATTATTAAAAGCATATCCATCTGTTATTGAAAATGAAGTTGATTTGTAAGTCTCTTCATTCCATATCTGATTATATGAAAGAACATGGCATATAAAAGGCAGATTGCAAACGTCATCGTGGTTGTGTAAAAGAAGCATATTATATTCAGAAGTAACATTTTTTCCAAGTGTTTTTCCGGTCAGATACTGCTTATATACATTGATAAGTTCACCGCCGTCAGATTTATCGCTGCGGTTTATGCCAAGAAAATGTTCAATTGTTTTTTGTTTGTAATTTTCTAATTTAAACAACAGGCGTAAAGATTTTGATTTTTTGAAAAGGTCGATGCTTTCCGGAAATTGATGTTCTGGCAATCCGTTAATATACATACGTTCTTTCAGATAGGGAATATCAAATACATCACCGTTAAAGTGTACTATATATTTAAAGCCGGAAGCAAAATGCATGAATTCAGTGAGCATCTTTTTTTCGTCATCACAATCAGAAGGATTGTCTGCAAAGAATTGTTTTATAATAAAATTTTCATTATTTAGGCTTACACAGCCTATGAGGTAACACATGGAATTTCTGGCAGAAAATCCTGTCGTTTCTATATCAAAAAATAAAAAGTCAGATACGGCGGCAGTATTGTTATACGAATGTAAAATATCTGCCAGTTCGTGATAAGTATATGTGTCTAATGTGTTTGTTATTATTTGCATAGTCAGACTCCGGATAAGATAAATTATTTGTATACAGGTGCAAATTAGTCACTTGTGAAAAAATTGTCATACAAATTTTATATAAATGTTAAAATAATATCAGTTTTTGTCTATTATACACTAATGTATACACAAAAAAAAGTAGATTTTTGTTGTTTATTGAGATAAAATATTGTTTAGATAAAAAATTTATAAGGAGTAGTATGTCATGGGTAAATGTACATTTAAAGGCGGAGTACATCCTTTTGACGGCAAAGAGTTATCAAAAGATAAGCCGATAAAAGAATTATTCCCTGAAGGTGATATGGTATATCCCCTTTCACAGCATATTGGTGCACCGGCAGTTCCGGTTGTAGCAAAAGGCGATTATGTGCTTGCCGGCCAGCTTATTGCTGAGGCAGGAGGTTTTGTCTCTGCTAACATTCATTCATCTGTATCAGGAACAGTTAAGGCTATTGAGCCAAGAACTCTTGCAACAGGTGGTAAGTGCAATTCCATTGTGATTGAGAATGATGGCGAGTATAAGGAAGTTGAGTATGTGCCAAAGACACTTGCAGAGCTTTCAAGGGACGAGATAAGAGAGAGAATTAAGGCGGCAGGCGTTGTCGGAATGGGCGGTGCAGGTTTCCCTACCAATGTCAAACTCACACCAAAGAACCCGGACGAGATTGATTACATCATTGTAAATGGTGCGGAATGTGAACCTTATCTTACATCTGATTACAGAAGACTTATTGAAGAGTCAGATAAAGTAGTAATGGGTCTTAAAGTCGCTCTTGCCTTATTTGATCATGCAAAAGGTATTATCGGTATTGAAGATAATAAGCCTGATGCTATTAAGATTATGCAGGAAAAGACAGCTAATGAGCCGAATATTGAAGTAAAGGTCTTAAAGACAAAGTATCCTCAGGGCGGTGAGAGATGTCTTATCTATGCAACAACAGGAAGAAGCATTAATTCATCAATGCTTCCGGCTGATGCAGGTTGTATTGTACATAATGTTGATACAATTTATTCAATTTATATGGCCGTAATTGAAGGTAAGCCTCTTACTAAGAGAATTGTTACTGTAACAGGTGATGGTGTTAAGAATCCTGGCAACTTTTATGTATGGCTTGGTATGAATTACAGACAGCTTGTTGATGCTGCCGGTGGTCTTAACGGTGAGCCTGAGAAGTTTATTTCTGGTGGCCCTATGATGGGATTTGCCATGTATAGTCTTGATGTTCCTGTTGTAAAGGGAAGTTCTTCACTTCTTGTTATGCAAAAGGATATTGTATCACATATTTCATCATCTGCATGTATCAGATGTGGCAGATGCGGTGAAGGATGCCCAAGCCATCTTCTTCCGGCAAAGCTTGCAGGTTTTGCATCAAGAAATGATGAGACTGGATTCACCAAGTTTGACGGTATGGAATGTGTTGAGTGCGGAAGCTGTTCTTATGTCTGTCCGGCTAAGAGACCGCTTACGCAGCAGATTAAAGCCATGAGAAGAACTATTATGGCTAACAGAAGAAAGAAGTAGGAGGAGGATAAAAGTGAGCGAAGTATTTAACGTATCAGCGAATCCTCATGTACGAAGCAAGGATACAACACAGACAATTATGAGAGATGTTCTCATAGCACTGACACCTGCTAGTATATTTGGTATTTATAATTTCGGGCTTGGTGCACTTATCCGCATTATTGTTGGTATTGCGGCATGTGTGGCCAGCGAAGCTTTATATGAGTATTTTATGCATAAAAAAATTACGGTTTCAGATTTAAGTGCGGCTGTAACAGGCCTTTTAATTGCACTTAACATTCCATCAACACTTAATGTCGGTTATGAAATCGTTGGATGTGTATTTGCTATTATTATTGTAAAACAGTTATTTGGTGGTCTTGGACAGAATTTCATGAACCCTGCACTTGCAGCAAGATGTTTCCTTCTTATTGCATTTACAGGTCCGATGACAAATTTTGTCACAGATACATTTTCAGGTGCTACACCTCTTGCAGTATTAAAGCCGGGTGCGGAGCCTGGAACGGCAACAAGTCTTCTTACAATGTTTATCGGAAAGCATGCCGGTGTTATTGGTGAGACATCAGTTGTCTGTCTGCTTATCGGTGCAATTTATCTTCTTGTGAGAAAAGTTATCTCATTAAGAATTCCTGCATCATATATTTTAACATTTGCAGTTCTTATTTTCCTTTTTGCACCTGGACATCAGTTCGATGCAGAATATATGCTTAAAGAACTTTGTGGCGGTGGTCTTATGCTCGGTGCATTTTTCATGGCAACTGATTATGTAACATCACCTATCACACCAAACGGCAAGATAGTATTTGGTGTAATCCTCGGATTGCTTACATTCATATTCAGAATGTTTGGTGGTTCAGCAGAAGGTGTTTCTTATGCAATTATCTTCTCTAACCTCTTAGTGCCATTGATTGAAAAGGTTACAGTACCGAAGTCATTTGGCAAGAAGAAACCGGTAAAGGAGGCAAAATAAATGAATAAGATTATTAAAGACGCATGTATTTTGTTTGCTATAACACTTGTTGCCGGTATCGTGCTTGGTGCAGTTTACAATATTACAAAAGGACCTATAGCAGAGCAGAATGAAAAAGCAAAACAGACTGCTTACAGGGAGGTTCTCTCAGATGCTGACAGTTTTGAAGCAATTGATTCTGAAAAATATTCAGAAGCTAATCTTGCAGCACTTGTGTCAGGATTAAAGGATACAGAAGAAGATTTTTCAAAAGATGAGGTTACAGATGTAGTAGCCGGTGTTAAAAATGGAAAAATCGTCGGATTTGTTATAACAGTAGTTGCAGGAGACGGTTACGGCGGAGATATCAAGTTTTCAACAGGTATTTCATCAGATGGAAAGTATATGGGAACATCAATTCTTTCAATCAGTGAGACAGCCGGACTTGGTATGAGGGCAAAGACTGACCCTGCATTCCTTGCACAGTTTAACGGTGCATCAGTAGATAAGTTTACAGTTGTTAAAGATGGAACAGGAAGTTCATCAGAGGATAAGATTGATGCAATCGGCGGTTCTACAGTTACATCTAAGGCTGTTACGAAAGGTATCAATACAGCACTTGCTGTATTTAAAGAATTAAAGTCAGAAAATGTTAAGACGGTAGGAGGTGCTTCAATTGAATAAATGTGTTGAGAGAATTTATAACGGTTTAATCAAGGAAAATCCTACATTTGTTCTGACACTTGGTATGTGTCCGACACTTGCCGTTACTACATCAGCAATCAATGGTATCGGTATGGGACTTTCTTCAACAGTAGTTCTTGTTATGTCAAACCTGTTGATTTCATTGCTTCGTAAGGTGATTCCGGATGGTGTCCGTATGCCTGCGTTTATTGTTATTGTTGCTTCATTTGTTACAGTGGTACAGTTCCTTATGCAGGGTTATCTGCCATCACTTTACGATTCACTCGGAATTTATATTCCTCTTATTGTTGTAAACTGTATTATTCTTGGACGTGCAGAAGCATATGCTTCAAAGAATCCGGCTATACCGTCTGCATTTGATGGACTGGGCATGGGTCTCGGATTTACTTGTGCAATTACAATTCTTGGTGCAATAAGAGAGCTTATCGGTGCAGGAACAATCCTCTCAACAGGAAGTTCAGCACTTGTTGACTTTACTAATTACGGATTTACACCTGCAAGTATTTTTATTCTTGCACCTGGTGCATTCTTTGTACTTGCAATGTGTATCGCTGTTATGAACCGTATCAAGAGAAAACATGGAATGAAACCTGCTGAGGTTCCTGACTATGTTGGCGATGATACAACAAAAGAAGAATAAACCAGGAGGGAAATTAAATGAATTTACTTATAATCGCAATTAGTGCGGCACTTGTAAATAATGTCGTTTTAAGCCAGTTCCTTGGTCTGTGTCCTTTCCTCGGTGTATCTAAGAAAATTAACACAGCCGCCGGAATGGGTGGTGCAGTTATCGGTGTTATAACAATTTCATCAGCACTTTGTAGTCTGATTTATGATTATATTCTTACACCGCTTGACTTAACATATCTGAATACAATTGTATTCATCCTTGTAATTGCTGCACTTGTTCAGTTTGTTGAGATGGTATTAAAGAAATGTTCACCTGCTCTTTATGAAGCACTTGGTGTTTACCTTCCTCTTATCACAACAAACTGTGCCGTGCTTGGTATAGCACTCACAAATGTACAGAATTCATATAACTTAATCGAATCAGTTATCAGTGGTTTCGGTACAGCTGTCGGATTTACAATTGCCATTATCATCATGGCCGGTATCCGTGAGAGAAATGAATATAACGATGTTCCTGAAAGTTTCCAGGGTATGCCTATTGTTCTGCTTACAGCAGGCCTTATGTCGATAGCATTCTTTGGATTCTCAGGAATTTTATAAGGAGGAAATAAAGATGACAGGTATTATTATAGCAGCTGCTGTTGTCAGCATTGTAGGCTTAATTCTTGGTCTTTTCCTCGGATTCATGGGTAAAAAGTTTGCAGTTGAAGTAGACCAGAAAGAAATTGATGTCAGAGCAGAACTTCCGGGCAATAACTGTGGCGGATGTGGATATGCGGGTTGTGATGCACTTGCAAAAGCTATCGCTGCAGGAGAAGCTGAAGTTGGAGCATGTCCTGTCGGTGGTGAACCTGTTGCAAAGAAGATTGCAGCAATCATGGGTTCAGAAGTCGGCGATTCAAAGAGAATGACAGCGTTTGTGAAATGTGCGGGCGACTGTGAAAAAGCAAAAGAAAATTATCACTACACAGGTGTGCAGGATTGTACAGTTATGCCATTTGTTCCTAATGGTGGTTCAAAAGCTTGTACATATGGATGTATGGGGTACGGCTCATGTGTAAAAGCCTGTCCTTTTGATGCAATTCACATTGTAAATGGTATCGCAGTAGTTGATAAAGAAAAATGTAAGGCATGCGGCAAGTGTGTTGCTACATGTCCAAGACACTTAATCGAACTTATTCCTTATGATGCAAAACAGGTTGTTAAATGTGCATCAAAAGATAAAGGTAAAGATGTAATGTCAGTATGTCAGACAGGATGTATCGGTTGTATGATGTGTACAAAGCAGTGTGAATTCGGTGCTATAACAGTTGAAAATAACATTGCACATATTGATTATGACAAGTGTACAGGTTGTGGCAAGTGTGCTGAGAAGTGTCCAAAGAAGATTATACATGCTCATTAATATTAAAGAGTTCCGGAGGGTGAAATGATAGATGCAAGTCAGATAATGCCGCTTAATTTCTTTATGTACAAAGGTGTATACAGTGGTGAACATCATGGTATGCGTTACAGGATAAAAAAAACGGGTGAAAAACCTGATGAAGTTCTCGAGGCATATGTGTGGCAGAAGCCATACAGCTTTGCAGCAACACCCAAAGAAGAAATAATCTCTGATACATTTCCTTTAAGTGAGGAAGGACGGCTTCAGCTGGTTGACTGGCTTAAACAGATGTATGAAAAAGATAAGGAACGATGGGAGAGTGCTCCCACAATACTGGAAGCACCCATTGACCTCAATGCGGTTTATTCCGATAAGGATAAAAAGTAGCATATAAAAAAATGTATATAATGCAGGCAGTTACGGCTCCCCCAAAGAGAGGAATTAAGCCGGAAACCAGCCTGCTTATATATTTGTAAAAAATAAGAGAAATACCGGTTGATAATAATGAAAAAAATCCCGGTATCAGAAACCAGCCGTGTGCATTCATACGTATATGAAGCATGCGGCTTAATTTTATATAATGGCAGATACATACAAGAATCTGCGAACATAAAAGTCCTGCCATATACATTGTTATTCCATATTTTGGAACCAAAATGACGAGAAATATCAATCTTACTATTATACCGGAAATATTTTGTATACAGGTAGCCGTTGTTTCGCCAAGACCATTGAGAATACTTCCCATTGTAACGGTAAGATATATAAATGGACACAGCCATGCAAGAATACATACGTAATTACGAACTTCAGGCTGATTAAAAACTATAGCTCCGGCATATGAGCCATAAAATATAAAAATGGCGGTACTTAATACGCCGGTTGATATGCAGAAAGTAATGCATTTATTGATTGTAGATTTAATACTTTTATTATTGTTTTCAAGATTTAGTTCTGAAACCGCCGGGAGAAGCATAACTGCAAGTGAATTAGTCAGTGCCGTGGGAAATAAAATAAGAGGCATTGCCATGCCTGTAAGAATTCCGTAGATTGAAACAGAATCACTCTTTGACAATCCATAAACAATAAGCTGTGCGGGAACAAGAACAGCTTCCGCACTCTGGAAAATATGCATAAGCAGGCGGTTTGCGGTAAGTGGAAATGAAAATTTGAACATTTCACGTATTTTAGACATAAGAGAGGATTTTTTATGTGTATTGTTGTATTTGCTTTTTATAAATGTATAAAAAATGGCACAAGTACAATATAAAAATGAGGCAATTTCACCGAACAGATTACTGTATATTGCACACAATACAGAGGCATTTCCGTCAGAAGCATAGATGGTGACATAAATGTATACAGCACAAAATCGTATAATCTGTTCAAAAAGCTGTGAGAATGCCGGAATTGCGGTTTTCTTTTTTGCAAAATAAAATCCATTAATGCAGTTATGAAAAGCTGCAAATGGGAATGATAATGAAAGAATTTTTAACAATGAAGAACATGCTTCATTTAAAATAAATCGTGTTGCAATAAAATCTGCATTTGTATACACAATAAAAGTAAGAATTAAAGATGTTGGAATGCTGAGTAAAAGCCCTGATATAAGCCACAGAAAATCATTTTTTTTATCACAGCAGAATTTTGAAATAGCTGTCTGTATTCCGGATGAACATATTGCAAATACAATTCCGGCAGCAGGCATAACAATCTGGAACAGTCCCATGCCGGCGGCACCTATGCATCGTGACAGATAAATTCTGTAAAAAAAGCCGAGAATTTTACTTAGAATACCTGCGGTAGTAAGAATCAGAGTGCCTTTTATGACATTATTAAACTTTTTCAAAATGCCTCCGTAAACGTAAGTAAACAGTCTTATTATTATCAATTATATGTGATTTATGAATATAATATTAACAGGAAAATAATGAAAGGTGCATGTGATGTAATGATATATATGGACAATGCCGCAACTACAAAAATGCACCCGGATGTTGTCAGGGCGATGCTTCCGTACATGGGAAACAGATATGGCAACCCTTCCGGCATATATACATTTTCTAAAAATATAAAAAAAGATATTACGCAGGCAAGAGAACTGCTTGCATCAACAATAGGAGCAGGGCCGGATGAAATTTTTTTCACATCGGGAGGTTCAGAATCTGATAACTGGGCTTTGAAAATGGCTGCACAGGAACACCCATATGGAAGCATAATTACAACACCGATAGAGCACCATGCAATTTTAAGAACATGTGATTCACTTGAGAAGAGACATTGCAGAATAATCAAGATTCCGGTAGATAAAAAGGGTAAAGTAAGAACAGCAGCAATTGAGCGTAATATCTTCCGTGATACATTTTTAATATCAGTTATGGCAGCCAATAATGAGATTGGAACGGTTGAACCGGTGGCTGCCATAGGAAGAATCGCACATGAAAGAAACATCTTATTTCACACGGATGCAGTCCAGGCTTATACAAATATATATATAGATGTAAATGCAATGAATGTTGATATGCTTAGTGTTAGTGCACATAAAATAAGGGGACCTAAGGGCGTAGGCTTTTTATATATAAAAAAGGGAAAGCTTAAAACACCATTTATTAATGGAGGAGGTCAGGAATATGGGATGCGTGCAGGAACTGAAAATGTTGCCGGAATAATAGGGCTTGCAAAAGCGGCACAGATAGCAATGACAAACAGGGATATGAGGATAAAAAAAGAAAAAATGCTCCGTGATTATATGATAAAAAAGGTCACAACGCAGATAAAAGATGTCTGGCTTAATGGAGATGAACAAGAGCGTCTTCCTAATAATATGAATTTTTCGTTTAAAGGTGTTGATGGTGCTACACTTATATTGATGCTTGACCAGCAGGGGATATGTGCATCTGCCGGGTCAGCCTGTTCATCGGCACAAAAAGAGCCATCGCATGTCCTCAAAGCAATAGGCCTTTCTGATGAGAGAGCATATTCGACAGTGCGATTTACAATAAATGAAGAAATATCAAAAAAACAGGTTGATTATGTTGTGGAATGTATAAAAAGAAATGTAGAAGAGTTAAGAAAATATGTATAACAAAAGCAGGGAACGTAAGCATATTAATGCAGAAATTCCCTGCTTTGATATATTTTTATAACTGTATAAATTCGGGCTTTCTCTTCCTGAAAATATTATAATATTTGAAATTACATGATTTGAGCATATCGTAGGCAATATCAAATCCGCTTCCGATATCGCGGCTGTAATGTGCATCTGAGCCGATGGTTATTATTTCACCACCGAGTTCGCGGTATCTTAAAACTATTTCGGCTGATGGGTTTGTGGCATTAAGACCATAACGAAGCCCTGCAGTGTTAATCTCTATTCCTTTGCCATTATAGATGATTTTTTTTAACACTTCATCAATGATATCAGAAAAGTTCTTATAGTTATACTCGTATGATTTATCCGGAATATAACGTATTATATAATCAATATGACCATAAATATCAAAATTATTACAAGTGTCTAAATTATCAAGGATACTTTCGTAGTAAGCATAGATTACTTCATCTATGTTGCGGCCTTCCCAGAATTTTGGATAGTAAGGATCATTGCCGTATACAAGATGGGAAGAACCTATTATAAAATCAAGAATATGATTTTTGTCGTAGTCATTAATTCTGTCTGCGGCGGAGCGGCAAAGTCCCTGTTCAACACCTATATATACAGGAATCTGTTCTGAATATAATTCTTTGATGCTGGCAATACTTGAAATATAATTGTCAAAATCAAGCTGGAATAACACATCTTTGTTATCTTCCGGTGGAAAATCAAAATCATTGTGTTCAGTAAAGCATATTGACGAAAGTCCAAGATTTATCGCAGCTTTAATGTTTTCTTCGGGTTTTGCATCAGAATCCGAAGAGAAAAGGCTGTGTGTGTGAAAGTCGGCAGGTCTGTTCATGTTTAATCTCCAATCTTCATAGCTGAATAATTAAAATGTATAAAATGCACATGTGTAATGTGTTTATTTTTTCAAAATTAAGTATACCATATTTGTGATAATTTTAAAAACATTACGGCTTTTTTATAAAAACGATTGAATATAACTTGAAATTAATGATTGCAATTGATATTATGTAAAATAAGTGTAAAATTAAATTAACACAAAATTAAAATACTATGTGACGAAAAGGACGGTAAATGTTCATAATGAATGGAATAGGCAGCTTGTTTGAATTTGCGGGAGGAATAGGAATGTTCCTCTATGGTATGAATAGAATGGCAGACGGCATGCAGAAATCAGCCGGAGGCAAAATGAAGTCGCTGCTTGGCTATCTTACAAGAAACAGATTTCTGGCAATATTGGTTGGTGCACTTATTACTGCAATTATACAGAGCAGTGGTGCGACAACAGTAATGGTTGTAGGTTTTGTAAATGCAGGACTTATGACACTTGTTCAGGCTGTAGGCGTTATTATGGGAGCCAATATAGGAACAACAATTACAGCATGGATTGTATCACTCGGACAGATTGGTGATGCTGCAAAAGCATTGCAGCCGTCTTTTTATGCACCGCTTCTTATAGGCATCGGTGCATTTGTTAGTCTTTTTTCAAAAAAAGACAGGTCAAAGACAGTTGGTGAGTTGTTTGTTGGTATCGGTCTTCTGTTTGAAGGACTTGAATTTATGAGTGCATCAATTGCACCATACACAGATGCACCGATTTTTTCAAATGCATTTAAGATTGTAGGCAGTAATCCATTTCTTGGAATACTTATCGGTATTGTTGTTACTGCGATTTTACAGAGCTCATCAGCATCTGTCGGAATATTACAGACTCTTGCCATGAACGGCGTTGTAACGACGAATGCGGCGATTTTTATAACACTTGGACAAAATATAGGCTCATGTGTTACAGCTCTTATTTCGAGTGCAGGAACAACGCGTACTGCTAAAAGAGCTGCATGTATGCATCTATTGTTTAATGTGGCAGGTGCGTTGCTGTTTGGTACAGCTGGCTTTATTCTTTTCTGTATAAGACCGGACATTGCAGTTCATAATATAACGGGTGTTGAGATATCAATATTCCATACATTTTTTAATATTACATGTACAGCTGTAATGTTTCCTTTTGCCAAGCTCCTTGTTAAGCTTTCAGGTATTATTGTTCCTGAAAAGAAGACCGAACAGATAGAGGAAATAAGTGATAAAGAAGAACTTGAAATCAGCAGGCATTTTGATGACAGAATTCTCGGACAGCCGTCTGTTGCTGTTGAACGTGCTAAAAATGAAGTTATTAACATGGGGCGTCTTGCCTATGACAATATTGAGATTGCGTCAAGGGCAGTAAGGGAAAACAGTCAGGAACTTGTAGACAGGATATATGAGCTTGAAAAAGAAGTTGATTACTATTCAAAATATCTGACTTCGTATCTTATAAAACTTAATAACCAGTCATTGTCAGATAAGCAGCATCTTCTTGTAAATGACCTGTTCCATGCGGTTATTGATATTGAAAGAGTATCTGACCATGCGGAGAATCTTGCAGATCTTACAAAATATAAAATAGAACATGATATTGTATTCTCACAGCGTGGGCAGGATGAATTACGACAGCTCTGGGATAAAGTACTCTGCTGTTTTGACAGGGCAGTTGTTGCCAGGGAAACAGGCGATGATGCAGCTATACGTGATGTATATAGAATAGAAGATGAGGTTGATGATCTCGAAGAAGAATTGAGAGATAAGCATATAAAAAGGCTTTCAGATGGAAAATGTCTCCCTTCAAATGGCGTTGTTTTCCTTGATATATTATCAAATCTTGAGAGAATGTCGGATCATGCAAAAAATATTGCGGAGTGTGTTCAGGAAGAAATTTCGTCAAATTAACTAAATGGAGAACTTTATAGAAAGATTTTTTTTGCATTTTGTAAAAAAAGGTAATTAATACTTGATATTTTTACTTATATTATGTAAAATACAATCTAGTTGATTAATAATTAACAATCTAATTTATATTAGGAGGAAATTTTTATGTCAGTAAAAGTTGCAATTAATGGTTTTGGACGTATCGGCAGACTTGCATTCAGACAGATGTTTGGTGCAGAAGGATACGAAGTAGTAGCTATCAACGATTTAACAAGTCCTAAGATGTTAGCTCATCTTTTAAAGTATGATTCATCACAGGGCAGATATGTAAACTTCGGTGAAGAAGATCAGGTTACTGCTGATGATGAAGCTGGTACAATTACTGTTAAGGGTAAGACAATCAAAATTTATAAAGAGCCAGATGCTAACAACTGTCCATGGGGCGAAATTGGTGTTGATGTAGTTCTTGAGTGTTCAGGTTTCTATACATCAAAGGCTAAGGCTCAGGCTCATATCAATGCAGGTGCTAAGAAGGTTGTTATTTCTGCACCAGCTGGTAATGATTTAAAGACTATCGTTTACAATGTAAACCATGAGACACTTACAGCAGATGATCAGATTATCTCAGCTGCTTCTTGTACAACAAACTGTTTAGCTCCTATGGCTAAGGCTCTTAATGATTGTGCAACAATCGAATCAGGTATAATGTGTACAATTCATGCTTACACAGGTGACCAGATGATTCTTGATGGCCCACAGAGAAAGGGTGATTTAAGAAGATCAAGAGCAGGTGCCTGCAACATCGTTCCTAACTCAACAGGTGCTGCTAAGGCTATCGGTCTTGTTATCCCAGAACTTAATGGCAAGCTTATCGGAGCTGCTCAGAGAGTTCCTACACCTACAGGTTCTACAACAATTCTTAATGCTGTAGTTGCTAAGAAGGTTACAGTTGATGAAGTTAACGCTGCTATGAAGGCTGCTGCTACAGAGTCATTCGGTTATAACACAGAGCAGATCGTATCTAGCGATATCGTTGGTATGAGATTTGGTTCATTATTCGATGCTACACAGACAATGGTTAATGAGCTTCCTAATGGTGGATGCCAGGTACAGGTTGTTTCTTGGTATGATAATGAAAATTCATACACAAGCCAGATGGTTAGAACAATCAAGTATTTTGCTGAATTAAACTAATCGTTTAACATATAAGTAACGAGAGAAAAAACCAGGGAATATATATTATGATATTCTCTGGTTTTTATCTTATATCAAGTATTATTTTGTGATGGATTTATTCATCGTATGTCAGAAATGAATTTGGAGGAAATAAACTATGCTTAATAAAAAGTCTGTTGATGATATCAACGTTAATGGCAAAAGAGTATTATGCAGATGTGATTTTAATGTACCACTTGATGGAGACAGAATAACAGATGAGACACGTCTTGTTGCTGCACTTCCTACAATCAAGAAGCTTATCGCTGATGGTGGTAAGGTTATTCTTTGTTCACATCTCGGAAAACCTAAGGGACCAGATGCAACATTTTCACTTGCACCTGTTGCAAAGAGACTTTCAGAACTTCTTGGTCAGGAAGTAAAGTTTGCTGCTGATGACACAGTTGTTGGCGATAATGCAAGAGCTGCAGTAGCAGATATGAAGAATGGTGATGTTATTCTTCTTGAGAATACACGTTTCCGTCCTGAAGAAACAAAGAATGGTGAAGCGTTTTCTAAAGATCTCGCTTCTATCTGCGATGTATTTGTAAATGATGCATTTGGTACAGCTCACAGAGCACATTGTTCAAATGTTGGTGTTACAAAGTTTGTTGATACAGCAGTTGTTGGTTATCTTATGCAGAAGGAAATTGATTTCCTTGGCAACGCAGTAAATAATCCTGTAAGACCATTTGTAGCTATTCTTGGTGGTTCTAAAGTTTCATCTAAGATTTCAGTTATCAATAACCTTCTTGACAAGGTTGATACACTTATCATCGGTGGCGGTATGTCATATACATTCCAGAAGGCTCATGGTGGTAATGTAGGTAAGTCTCTCGTAGAGGATGATTACCTTGAATATGCTAAAGAGATGATGGAAAAGGCTGAAAAGAAAGGCGTTAAGCTTTTGATTCCTATTGATACAGTTGTAACAAAGGAATTTAAGAATGATACACCTAGCCGTATCGTAGCAGCAGGTCATCAGGAAGATGATGATATGGGTATGGATATCGGACCTAAGTCATGTGAACTCTACAAGGATGCATTAAAAGATGCTAAGACTGTAGTATGGAACGGACCAATGGGCGTATTTGAATTTCCTAACTTTGCAAAGGGTACAATCGCTGTTGCAGAAGAACTTGCAGCATTAAAAGACGCTACAACAATTATCGGTGGCGGTGATTCAGCTGCAGCTGTAAATAATCTTGGTTTTGGCGATAAGATGACACATATCTCTACAGGTGGCGGTGCTTCTCTTGAGTTCCTTGAGGGTAAAGAACTTCCAGGTGTAGAAGCCGCTAACGACAAGTAAAAACCGACTGACATAATTTTTATATATGTCCCGGGATTTCATATAAGAAATTCCGGGAATTTTTACGTAAATTCTGTAAAATAAGTGGCATTTTTAGAAATTGTATGATATAATTAAATAAAATCAATCGTGATGTTTTTGCGAATGTATTAATGTTACAGGAGGGGTATCTGTATGCGCAAGAAAATGGTGGCTGGTAACTGGAAGATGAATATGACTCCAAGCGGAGCTGTTAAACTTGCAGAAGAACTAAAGCCAATGGTAAAGAATGACGACGTAGACGTCGTATTTTGTGTGCCGGCAATTGATATTGTCCCAGTTGTTAATGAAGTGAAGGATACCAATATAAAAGTCGGTGCTGAGAACATGTTTTATGAGGAAAAAGGAGCATATACAGGTGAGTTATCGCCTGAGATGCTTGTTGATGCCGGAGTGTCATATGTTATAATCGGACATTCGGAGAGAAGACAATATTTTCATGAAACAGATGAAATAATTAATAAAAAGATGAGGAAAGCTATAGAACATAAGCTTCTTCCGATTCTTTGCTGTGGAGAGAGTCTTGAACAGCGTGAGAGTGGAGTTACACTTGAATTTATCAAAAAACAGATTGTCAACGCTTTCAAATACATACCACCGGAAAAGGTTATTAATTGTATTATTGCATACGAACCTATATGGGCGATAGGAACAGGAAGAGTTGCAACAGCAGAACAGGCACAGGAAGTATGTTCTGCAATTCGTACTAATATACGTGATATATATGGTGCGGTTGTTGCTGAGAGAATAAGAATTTTATATGGCGGCAGTGTCAATGCAGGCAATGCCAATCATATATTCTCAATGCCTGATATCGATGGAGGTCTTGTTGGCGGTGCCAGCCTCAAGCCTGAATTTGCAAAGATAGTTCATTACGACAAGTAATTATAATATTGCGGACACACAGTGTTGTGTCCGCTTTTTCTTTACTTTTTCGGGATTATATGGTATGATACGTTCGGTAAAAAATGAAGATAAAATTTTTGCTTCGCAAAAACAAGGAGGATTTTGTTATGTCTAAAAAACCAGTGGTTTTAATGATACTTGACGGATATGGTTTAAGTGATAAAAAAGAGGGTAATGGTATTGCAAATGCCAATACACCTGTAATGGATAAATTGATGGCAGAATATCCATTTGTAAAAGGATATGCCAGCGGGCTTGCAGTAGGACTTCCGGATGGTCAGATGGGTAACTCAGAAGTAGGACATCTTAATATGGGTGCAGGTAGAATTGTATATCAGGAGCTTACAAGAATTACAAAGTCTATTGAAGATGGTGATTTCTTTGAAAATGAAGAACTTCTTGGTGCAATTGAGAACTGTAAGAAGAATAATTCTGATTTACATCTTTATGGACTTCTTTCAGACGGTGGTGTTCACAGCCATCTTACACATGTATTTGCACTTCTTGAGCTTGCAAAGAGAAATGGTCTTAAAAATGTATATGTTCATGGTTTTATGGATGGACGTGATACGGCAACAGACGGAGGAAAAGATTTCATTAACCAGCTTTATAACAAGATGGATGAAATCGGCGTAGGTAAGATTGCCTCAATCATGGGTCGTTATTATGCGATGGACAGAGATAACAGATGGGACAGAATTGAAGCAGCATACAAGGCACTTACAGAGGGCGTTGGTAATGAAGCTGCCTGTGCAAGATGTGCAATAAGCGATTCATATGCAGCCGGAAAGACTGATGAGTTCGTTGTTCCTACAGTTATTAAGGAAGATGGCAAGCCACTTGCAACTATCAAAGATGGCGATTCAGTTATCTGCTTTAACTTCAGACCTGACAGAGCAAGAGAAATTACCAGATGTTTCTGTGATGATGATTTTGCTGGATTTGACAGAGGTCCAAGAAAGAAAGTTCATTATGTATGCTTCACAGATTATGATGTTACAATTCCTAATAAGTATGTTGCGTTCAAAAAGCAGGAAATTACAAATACATTCGGCGAATTCCTTGCAAAGAATCATTTAAAGCAGGCAAGAATTGCTGAGACAGAGAAATATGCACATGTAACATTTTTCTTTAACGGCGGAGTTGAGGAGCCAAATGAAGGTGAGGACAGAATTCTTGTTAAATCACCAAAGGTTGCAACATACGACCTTCAGCCTGAAATGAGTGCACCTGAAGTGTGCCAGAAGTTTACAGATGCAATACGTTCAGGAAAGTATGATGTAATAATTACTAACTTTGCTAATCCTGATATGGTTGGACATACAGGTATCATGGACGCTGTTGTTAAGGCAATAGAGACTGTTGATGAGTGTGTAGGCAAGGTAGTAGAGGCTGTTAAGGAAGTTGATGGTGTAATGTTTATCTGTGCTGACCATGGTAATGCTGAAAAGCTTATTGATGACAATGGCGAACCATATACAGCACATACAACAAATCCGGTTCCATTTATACTTGTAAATTATGATGAGGCATATACTCTTAAAGAGAATGGCAAGCTTTGCGATATTATTCCTACTCTTATAGATATTATGGAACTTGAGAAACCGGCAGAAATGACTGGTGAATCTCTCTTGATAAAGAAATAATAAATACTTGATATTATTAAATGCTTGTGTTAAAATTATACTATTGTGTGACGATTTTAACCAAGTAGGAGGTGTTACTGATGTTTGGAATGTCATGGGCAGATACATTTAGAGTATTACTTATGGGACTTTTTATATTAGTTTGTATTGCAATAACAATTGTAGTTCTTATGCAGGAAAGTAAGCAGACAGGCTTGTCTGGTGCAATCAGCGGTGCTGCTGATACTTACTGGGGTAAGAATAAAGGACGTTCAATAGAAGGTAAGCTTGTATTATTTACAAAGATACTTGCAATTGCATTTATTGTTATTGCTGCTATATTGAATATTAATTTCTAAAAAGTTATAAGGATGCTCTTTAAGGATAGCTTGAAGGGCATCCTTTTTTATGCAGACGACAAGTTAATCACGGCAAAAACAGGGAGGATTGTTATGGGACATAAATCAAAAAGAACATATGATAAAGTGTTTGAAGACAGAAAAAATATGCTGGAGGATCTTATTTTGCATAACGACCTCTATGTACCAATGAAAACTAAGGAGCTTGCAATACTTATGCAGGTTCCGAAAGAGGACAGACATGAGCTGCAGGCAGTGCTTGATTCACTTGTAGCAGAGGGCAGAATAGGCGTATCAAAAAAAGGTAAATACAGTAAGCCTGAAAATACAGCTATTATTGGAATATACCAGAAGACAAGCCGTGGTTTTGGTTTTGTTGTTGTCGAAGGCAGGGAAGATGATATTTTTATCAAAGAATCTGACGATGGCGGAGCATTTCATATGGATAAAGTTATGGTTGCCATAACAGCAGAAAAACATGGAGATAAGAGATGTGAAGGCAAGATTATCAAGATTCTTGAGCATCAGATAAAAGAGGTGGTCGGAACATACCAGAAGAGTAAAACATTTGGATTTGTTGTTCCGGACAATAAGAAAATCTGTTATGACATTTTTGTGCCACAGGAAAAGTCCATGGGGGCCGTGACAGGACATAAAGTTGTTGTAGAGCTTACTTCTTATGGTACATTGAAAAAGAACCCGGAAGGTCGCGTAAAGGAGATTATAGGGCATATTAATGACCCAGGAACGGATATTATGTCTATAATAAAAGCATATGACCTTCCGATGGAATTTCCTGAAAGTGTAATGAAATCATTAAATGATATTCCTGATGAACTGTCGCCTAAAGATTATGCCGGAAGAGTTGATTTGCGTGATTTGCAGACAGTTACTATAGATGGTGAAGATGCAAAAGACCTGGATGATGCAATAACTGTATCTGAGGAAAATGGAATCTATCACCTTGGAGTTCACATCGCAGATGTGAGCAATTATGTAAAAGAATACAGTCCTCTTGACAAAGAAGCATATAAGAGAGGCACAAGTGTCTATCTTGTTGACCGTGTTATACCGATGCTTCCGCATAAGCTGTCCAACGGAATATGTTCACTTAACCAGGGCTGTGACAGGCTTGCACTCAGCTGTCTTATGGATATTGATGAAAAAGGCAATGTGATTTCACATAAGATATGTGAGTCTGTAATCAATGTTGATAGAAGAATGACTTATACAAATGTAAAAAAGATTCTTGAAAATGAAGATGAAGAAATTTTAAACGAGTATAAAGATTTTGCTGATATGTTCAGACTTATGGAAAAGCTTGCACTGATATTGCGTCAGAGAAGATTCAAACGCGGTTCGATTGATTTTGATTTTCCGGAGACAAAGATTACGCTTAACGATAAGGGTGAACCGGTGGAAATAAAGCCGTATGACAGAAATACAGCGACAAGAATTATCGAAGATTTCATGCTTATTGCAAATGAGACAGTGGCAGAAGATTATTTCTGGCAGGAAATACCATTCCTTTACCGAAGTCATGAAAATCCTGATCCTGAGAAGATAAGAAGGCTTGGAACATTTATCAATAATTTTGGATATTCGATAAAAATAGGTGATGAGATTCATCCGAAGGAGCTTCAGAAGCTTTTGGGGAAAATAGAGGGAAGCGACGAGGAAAATTTAATTGCACGCCTTACACTTCGTTCTATGAAAAGAGCATCATATACAACGGAGTGCGTAGGTCATTTCGGACTTGCTGCCAAGTATTACTGTCATTTCACATCGCCAATCAGAAGATATCCTGATTTACAGATTCACAGAATTATTAAAGAAAATCTGCATGGTGGTATGAGTGATAAGAGAAGTGAGCATTTTGCTGCTATTCTTCCTGAAGTCGCAAAGCAGACAAGTGCTACAGAACGCAGGGCTGATGATGCAGAAAGAGATACAGATAAGCTGAAAATGGTACAGTATATGGAAAAACATATCGGAGAGACATTTGAGGGTGTTGTATCCGGAATGACCGCATGGGGAATATATGTAGAACTTCCGAATACAATTGAAGGAATGATTAGTGTAGCCTCGCTTCGTGACGGATATTATATTTATGACGAGAATCATTATGAGATGGTAAATGAGACAACAGGAAGGACATTCAAGCTTGGTCAGAGACTTAATGTTAAGGTTATCAACTGTGATAAGATTCTTAGAACTATAGATTTTGAACTGGCAGAATAAGGAGATAATATGAAAGAATCAAGTGGAAATAAGCTGATTGCTAATAATAAAAAGGCTTATTATGACTATTTTATAGACGAGAAATATGAGGCTGGACTTGTACTTCACGGTACTGAGGTTAAGTCTTTAAGACAGGGAAAATGCTCAATAAAAGAGGCATATATACAGATAATCAACGGTGAGGTTTTTGTTATTAATATGAATATTACACCTTATGAAAAAGGAAATATTTTTAATAAAGACCCGCTTCGTCCGAAAAAGCTGCTCCTTCATCAGTCTGAGATTAATAAACTTGAGGGACAGACGGCACAGAAGGGATTTACAATAGTACCTTTGCAGGTATATTTAAGCAAAGGACGTGTAAAAATGGAAATTGGTCTTGCAAGAGGTAAAAAACTCTATGATAAGAGAGACTCTATTGCAAAGAAAGACCAGCAAAGAGAAGCTTTAAAAGACTTTAAGGTAAGAAATCTGGGATAATTGTATTCAAAGCTACCGCCGAAGATATAATTTGAATTTTATGAATTAAACTATTGATTTAATTTGGTGTTTTTAGTCCTGTTTGGGGTTGACAATATAAATTTACAGTGATAGTATTTATCTCACAGCTATCCACAAGGGGTAGTAAAGGTTTCGACAGGGGTTTTGAAGCTGGTGAAGCTATTCGCAGGTGATGCGTCAAATTACAAATCTAAATATAAACGCTAACGAAAATTTAGCTTACGCTGCCTAATGGCAGCAGTCTGACCTAGAGCACCTACACTTTAGGACCCAGGCTTCGACCATGTAGGAAACGACTCAGTCAAAGCTTTGAGACTGTGGGCGTATTATGAAGCTACTGAAAGCATGAGGATGTTGATTTTCTTATGCCGGAGGGAATGAGGGAAACCGAAGCAATCAACTATAATAGTAGAAGAACAGTGAATGGGCTTTTGGACACGGGTTCGACTCCCGTCTACTCCACTATGATAACGGCATTGTATGTTGCGAAAGTGATGTATGGTGCCGTTATTTTTATGGTATAAGAGAGTCCTTTTCTTATATAATATAGATATATATTAGAGGATTTTAACTACTGTTGCAAGTTGCTTTACTATAAATAACACCATTGAGATATATAATATACCACGCATTTTAAACAAATGTAATACAAAACATATAAATGATAATATTGTGTTTTTACGGTTTAAAGTGTATATTATATAAGTAACTTTAAAAGATACTAATTAATATTTCGGAGAGAATGACATTTGGAAAAAAAGAAGATTAAAAGAGATATAATGCTGATATCGACATTGATTATTGTATGTGCAGCAGCATTTTTGATTATTAATTTTGTTGTAAAAAAGGATGGTATTACAGCAGTTGTGAAGGTAGACGGAAATATTGTCTATATGCTTCCTCTTGACAAAAATGCGTCTGTTACTGTTGAGGGGTATCAGGGCGGCAGTAATACTGTAGTTATAGAAAATGGTACAGTTTATATGAAAGATGCCGACTGTCCTGATAAATTGTGTGAAAAAACAGGAAAGATAAGTAAGAATGGAGAGACGATAGTGTGCCTTCCGCATCGCGTGGTTGTCGAGATACAGGGCGGTGAAGGCAATGTAGATTCGCTTGTCAGATAGATGAAAACGAGTAATAAAATATATAAATAAAAATTAACAAATAAAAACAGGTGAATGAAAATATGAAGAATTCAACACGGACGCAAAAACTCGCACTTTGCGGTGTACTTACGGCTTTGGCGATGATATTTGGCTATATCGAAAGCGTGATTTCTGTGCCGCTTCCGGTTCCGGGAATTAAGGTAGGACTTCCCAATATTGCTATAATAACGATTTTATATGTTGTCGGAATAAAAGAAGCAGTTGCAGTTAATCTCATAAGAATAACATTAACTGCTGTTCTTTTTGGCAATTTGAACAGCTTCTTGTTCAGCATGTCAGGAGCGGTTCTTAGCATGATAATAATGATAATACTAAAGAGAATACAGTTTTTTTCGTCTGTTGGTGTAAGTGTTGCCGGCGGAGTATTTCATAATATAGGGCAGATAATTGCAGCTGTATTTATAATGGGAAGCGGTGCGATAGTATATTATCTTCCTGTACTTATGATAACCGGAACAGTGACTGGAGCAGTAATAGGAATTGTATCAGCTATGGTGGTGAAACGTACTGAAAGAGCATATGGACAAAAATAAAGAAACGGCATTTCAGATTAACTGAATGCCGTTTCTTTTATTGTTTATATTGCTGCTGCAATTCAATTTCTTCCATAGATTTGGAAACACAGTGTGTGATAGGTTTCCACTCAACACGCTTGAATAAAGCGACAAGAGAAATTGGAATATATGTAAGCATAAATAATGGGAAAGTGAACAGCGAAATAATCTTTTTCTTAGGAGAAGCAAGAATCTTCTTCCATTCTGTTATTACTGTCAGCAATCCGATTGAAAACATAAGCAGATAAAAGCTTACACAGGCAAAACCGATTGATTCCATAGCGACCGGAAATACCTTTTTAAATAAAGTAAAGTTATGTGCACCAAGCACTAAAAATATGAGATTCAAAAGCATGCAGCCTACTGAAAGAAGAGTAGCAGGAGCAAGTGTCATAAACATATCATAACATGATACGAACATCTGACGTTTTTTGAATGCCATGGCTATCAGTTCACGACCATATTTGAACATTACCTGATAGAAGCCCTTTGACCAACGCATACGCTGGTTCCATGACTGTTTAAATGTCTCCGGCTGTTCATCATAGAACATTGCCGAATCACAGTAGCCGATTTTTTCTCCCTCAAGAATATTAACAACTGAAAACTGAATATCCTCTGTCAAAAGATTACATTTCCAACCACCATTTTTCTTAATAATCTCACTGCTTGTAAGAAAGCCTGTTCCTGATACAGCACAGCTTGTTTTAAGAATCATTCGTGGATTATTAAGATATTTTGCTTCGCGGCAGAACCAGAGCGAATATCCTGATGTAATCCAATTGGTATCGAAATTTTTTGAGTTACGATAACTTGTGACCACACGATACCCCTGATCAAAAGTTTTGTTCATTTCACGGACATAATTTCTGTCAATGACATTATCCGCATCAAAAATAAAATAACCGTCGTAGGTGGTATAATCACCTTCATCTTCTTTTATCTTGTTGAATGCATAGTCAAGAGCATAGCCTTTACCGACTAATACCTTGTTAAAACGTTCATATACAATTGCACCGCAGCTTCTTGCAATCTCGGCTGTGTTATCCGTACAGTTATCAGCAACGACAACAACATCAATAAGTTCAGAAGGGTAGTTCTGTGCTTTGATGCTCTTAATCAGGTTACCGATTACGGCATTTTCATTCCGGGCTGCAATAATAAAAGCGAACCTGTGAAGTTTTTTAGGTTCGTATTCTGGCTGCTTCTTCTTTCGTTTTTCACCGATTAAGGCTATCACAATATATATAAACTGATAAAAATACAATACAGTCAACAGGGTGTAGATAACGGTGTTGATTGAAGCAATAGCTTTCATTAAAAGTCCTCTCCATTTTAAAAAATGAAAAAATATAGTATTGCGGACTACCCAAAGTCCTTTGTTGATTATATCATTAATTTCTTTTGTGTCAATAGTTCAATAATAAGAAATAGGTCATAACTCAAATAAAATAAGAAAATATTTGACAAAAAACTTTATTGATATAGTATAATAAGAAATACACTTAATTTTAATTATGAAATGGAATGGAGAAAATAAGCTATGTACAAAGAAATTTCAAGACTGATAATATACGGAGATATGGATGAAGACAGCATCCTTTCACGCATGGCAGACATTTTCAGAAAGTTTGATGTTGAGGATACGGGAAAAGAGGAACTTACAAGAGAAATCTATACGCAGATTAAAAGAATTCTTAAAGTCGCGACAGATTATGGATTTGATAAGAACCTATGGCAGAATTATCTTACATTTATACTTATCACAACAGAAAACCCATTCAGCATAACATGTGAGAAGGTCGGTGCCAATGACGGAAGTGTCAACACATTTGCCATGAATGATTTCGGAATATTCAGAAAGCTGTTCCACTATGATTTCAGCGAGATTGAAAAAGAACTTTCAATAAATTGTTTTTCACTTATTACAAACTACAAAGCAATTGTGAAAAAAGAACTTATGTATAACAGAAATGTAAGCGAAAAGGTACGCACATTAAGCGAAAAACTTGCAGCCGCAACAACAGATGAAGAGTTTTTTGATGGTGTTACTACATTTTATAAAGATTACGGTGTTGGCATGTTTGGTCTTAACAAAGCATTCAGAATCGGCAATAATCCTGACGGCAGTGTTAAATTTATGGCAATTAACAATATGGACAAAGTTATGCTTACTGACCTTGTCGGATATGAAATCCAGAAAAAGAAGCTTGTTGAGAATACAGAAGCATTTGTAAAAGGAAAGAAAGCCAACAATGTCCTCTTATTCGGTGACAGCGGAACAGGTAAATCTACAAGTATTAAGGCAATTGTCAACCAATATTATGATGACGGATTAAGGATGATTGAGATATATAAACATCAGTTCAAAGATTTATCAAATGTAATAGCACAGATAAAGAACCGTAACTATCGCTTCATAATATATATGGATGATTTGTCATTTGAGGAATTTGAGATTGAATACAAGTTCTTAAAGGCTGTAATTGAAGGAGGCGTTGAGACTAAGCCTGAAAATATCCTTATATATGCAACATCTAACAGAAGACATCTTATCAAAGAAACATGGAATGATCGTGATGATATGGAGTCATCAAACGGCTTACACCGTTCAGATACGATGGAAGAAAAGCTTTCACTGGTAAATCGTTTCGGATGTCAGATTTGTTATTCAAAACCGACACAGCAGGAGTATTTCCAGATTGTTATCGAACTTGCAAGAAGAAGCGGCGTGACTATGTCAGATGACGAACTTAAGTTAGAAGCAAATAAGTGGGAATTAAGCCATGGCGGCATTTCAGGAAGAACTGCACAGCAGTTTGTTAATTATTGTCTGGGAATGGAGAAAGAGATATGATTTCCTATATTAAAGGAGAACTTACAGAGATAATGGAGGATGCTATTGTTGTTGAAAATAATGGTATCGGCTTTAATATCCGTGTTCCTGCAACTGTTATAAGTGAATTCTGCGTTACGGGTGAGCAGGTAAAGGTATATACATATTTGCAGATAAGGGAAGATGCACACAGCCTTTATGGTTTTCTCACAAGAGATGACCTTGAAATATTTAAGATGCTTATCAATGTAAATGGTATCGGACCGAAAGGTGCTTTGGCAATTCTTTCAACAATTTCGCCTGATGATTTGAGATTTGCCGTGCTATCAGATGATGTAAAGCTTATATCAAGTGCACCGGGAATAGGTGCTAAAACAGCACAGAAGCTTATAATTGAGCTTAAAGACAGGATTAAGCTTTCAGATGCATTTGAGCAGGCACTGGCACATCAGGAGAGCAGCACCGGCATGTCAGTTGATTTCAGTGCAAGGAATGAGGCAGTTGAGGCACTTGTTGCACTCGGCTATGGCAATGCTGAGGCACTTCGTGCAGTTAAGAATATAGAAAATATAGAAGAAAAAGATACAGAGACTATTTTGAAAGAGGCACTTAAAAGACTTATCTGAGAGGGAATTTGATGGAAAAAAGAGTGATTTCAACAGAGCTTGTTGAAGAAGATATAAAAATTGAAAATAATTTACGTCCGCTTGCTCTTGAAGATTACATTGGACAGGAAAAAGTAAAACGCAACCTGAAAGTGTATATAGAAGCTGCAAAAGCACGTAATGATTCACTTGACCATGTGCTTTTCTATGGACCTCCGGGACTTGGAAAGACAACACTTGCAGGGATAATTGCCAATGAGATGGGAACACATCTTAAAGTGACGTCAGGACCGGCAATCGAAAAGCCGGGTGAAATGGCGGCAATCCTTAATAATCTTGCTGAGGGGGATGTTCTGTTCGTTGACGAGATTCACAGACTTAACAGGCAGGTTGAAGAAGTTTTGTATCCGGCAATGGAAGATTACCAGATAGATGTTATGATAGGAAAAGGGGCAACAGCACGTTCAATTCGTCTTGAACTACCTAAGTTCACACTTGTCGGTGCAACAACAAGAGCAGGTCTTTTGTCCGCACCTTTAAGAGACAGATTCGGAGTGGTAAATCATCTTGAGTATTACACGGTAAAAGAACTTGAGACAATTATAATCCGTTCTGCCAATGTACTTGGTGTAGAGATTGATTCGCAGGGAGCCAACGAACTTGCAAGACGTTCAAGAGGAACCCCGAGACTTGCCAACCGTCTGTTAAAGAGAGTGCGTGATTTTGCACAAGTGAAATATGACGGAAGAATTACAGGCGAGGTTGCTGATTATGCACTTAATCTTTTAGATGTTGACAGGGATGGTCTTGATGCAAATGACAGGCTTATACTTGGCACAATAATAAAGAAATTCGGCGGTGGTCCGGTGGGTCTTGACACTCTTGCAGCATCTATCGGTGAAGATGCCGGAACACTTGAAGATGTATATGAGCCTTATCTTATACAGAATGGATTTATTAACAGAACGCCGAGAGGACGTGTTGCAACGAACGAGGCGTATCTTAATCTGGGGATTGAACAAAAAGTATAAAAATGATATAATTAAATAATTCGGATAAAGTATTGGAGGGCGTTTTCATGTCATCAAAAAATAATACAGAAGTAATTTTGGGTGGAAAAGTATTTACATTAAGTGGATATGAGAGTGAGGAATACCTACAGAAAGTTGCATCTTATATTAATAACAAGCTTGCTGAGTACAGCAAAGAAGATTCATTTCGCAGACAGAATGCGGAAGTTCGTGCTAATCTTATGTATCTTAACATAGCAGATGACTATTTTAAGGCCAAAAAGCTCGGTGACAGTCTCTCAGAAGAAATCGAGAATAAAGACAAAGAGATATATGATTTAAAACATGAACTCATAGCTGCACAGATTAAGACAGATGCGGCAGAAAAAGAGATAACAGAATTAAAAAAAGAAATTACTAAATATCAGAAAAATATTGTTCAGTTAGAAACAGAACTTAATGCAAAATAGGAGTCAGAGTTGAAGAATCACAATGTAGAAGTGCTTGCACCGGCGGGTTCATATGATATTATGAAAGCCGTGATAAATGCCGGAGCTGATGCGGTTTATCTTGGCGGTGACATGTTTGGTGCGAGGGCATATGCAGGCAATCTTAACAAAGAAGAGATGATAAGAGCGTTAGATTATGCTCACTTGCGTGACAAGAAGATTTATCTTACTGTAAATACTCTTTTGAAGGAAAATGAGTGTACGCATGAGCTTGTCGATTATATTGCACCATTTTATGAGGCAGGACTTGACGCATGTATAGTTCAGGATATGGGTGTGTTTAAGATACTTCACAGTGCATTCCCTGATATGCACATGCATGCAAGTACGCAGATGACAATTACGGGAGAAAAAGGTGCATCCATTTTAAAAGAGATGGGTGCAATGCGTATTGTTACGGCGAGGGAGCTTACGCTTGATGAAATAAGACAGATTCATGAAAAATGTGATATAGAAATAGAAAGTTTTGTGCATGGGGCTTTGTGTTACTGCTATTCAGGACAGTGCCTGTTAAGCAGTATGAATGGAACAAGAAGTGGCAACAGAGGAAGATGTGCACAGGCTTGCCGTCTTGATTATTCGGTTGTTAATAATGATAAAGTGATAAATGATTCAAAGTCATCATATCCTTTAAGTCCAAAAGACATGTGTGCACTAGATATTCTTCCTGATATAATTGATGCGGGAGTATATTCAATGAAAATTGAAGGCAGAATGAAAAATGTTACATATGCAGCCGGTGTCACATCAATTTACAGAAAATATACAGACATGTATCTTGAAAATGGACGAAAAGGATATCACGTATCGCAGGAAGATAAGAATATGCTTCTTGATATATTTAACAGGGGTTCATTTACAAGTGGATACTACAATAGTGAAAAAGGAAAGAACATGATGTCGCTGTCACGACCGAATCACATGGGAGTGAAAGCACTCCAGGTTGTAAAAAATGATAACGGAAGAATTCTTTTTAAGGCACTCACTGACATTAATCCGCAGGATGTGTTTGAAATTGATTCTGATAATGCATATACAAGTGGTGATTCATACAAAAAGGGAAGTACATTTACTGTTAATTTGTCAAGAAAACTTCCTTTATATAAAGACAGAATCATTTACAGGATGAAAAACGGTTCTGTCACAAAAGAAATTGCTGAAAAATATGCTTCGCAGGCCGGCACTCTAAAGAAGCCAGTAAATATGCTTTTTACGGCAGAATGTGGCAAGCCGATGAAGCTTGAACTTGAAGCATGTAATACAAAGGTAAGCGTTTTTGGTGCATCTGCTGAGATTGCCGGAAAACAGCCGGCTACGGTTGAAAGCTGTATAAAGAATCTTTCAAAGCTTGGAAATACAGACTTTACAGCCGGAAAGATTACAGCAGATATCGGCACAAATGTATTTGTTCCTGTAAGTATTCTTAACGATTTACGAAGAAAAGGAATAGAAAAGCTCACAGAAACAATTCTTGATAAATACAGAAGACAGACTGTGGATGAATCGGTATATAATGTATGTAAAGCATCATCAAAAGATATATCTGGAACAGTCAATGATAGTATATATGATGGAAAATACAGGACCTCGGTTTATTTGAAAACCAAAGGACAATTAAAGTCATATATTTTATCAGGGCTGAATAATGATAATGTGTATGCTGATTTTAAGTTGTTTGATGATGATGAATGCAGGAAAAATATTAAAGAACTTGCAGATTCACAGAATGTTACAGCTGCACTTCCATATATAATAACACAGTCGCAAAACAGGATTTTTGGCTCATTGATTGAAAACATCCGTTCATGTAATATAGAGATGTTCCTTGTGAGAAATCTTGAAGAAATTGGGTGCCTTGGAAATCTAGGACAAAAGACAGGATTTGTTCCAAAGATTGTCACAGATGCCGGATTGTATTGCTGGAATAGTTTTTCGGTATTGCAGCTTCGTGACATAATATCAGTATGTGGTTGTGAACTGACAAGAATAACACTGCCATATGAGCTTAATTATAAAGAGATGAATATGGTAAATTATGGTGTTCCGACAGAATTTGTTGCAGAAGGATTTGTGCCTGTTATGATTTCAAAGCAGTGCGTAAGAAAAACTTACGGATTGTGTGATCATAATAACGGAATTATTTATCTTAATAATAAACGAAGCGGAACATATATGGTTGAAAGCGTATGTTCTTTCTGCCATAGTGTTATGTATAGTGCAAAAAGAATTGATGTCGGCTATGACAGCAGTCTTTTAGAAGAGATTAATCCTGATTATATCAGAAAGGATTATGATAATATGCATGATGAAACTGCATGGACAGGTCATTATGCTGTAGGAGTGGAATAATGCAGTTAGTGTTTATAGAAGTATCAAAGTATATATTTGCATTTTTGCTCTGCTTTTATGCGGCAGCGGCATATCGTGGTGCCGTTATGAAAGAAGAGAAACGAAAGTTTACATACGCATTTCAGAATGTAATAATGTTTATGATACATTTATTGGGCTTTTTGATACTTTATCAGCTTAATAATGAAGATATAAAATATCTTATATTATATTTCGCACAGTTTATATATCTTTTTGTCACGATATTTGTGTATGACGTTTTATACCCAAAAGCTTCGCGTCTGCTTGTAAATAATATGTGTATGCTTATGGCGGTTGGATTTATAATGATTTGTCGTCTTGATTATGATAAATGTGTGAAGCAGTTTCTGATTGCAGCCGGTGGAACTATTATTACTTTTTTTATACCGGCGTTGTTAAAAAGAGTAAAGAGTTTTAGAAATATGGGCTGGATTTACTGCATAACAGGTATTACACTCCTGCTTGCTGTGCTTTTCTGCACGGAAGTATTCGGCGCTAATCTTGTGCTTACACTGGGGCCTGTTTCTGTACAGCCTGGAGAATTTGTTAAAATTCTGTTTGTGATGTTTGTTGCTTCAATGTTTAATAAATCTACGTCATTTGAACAGACAGTAAAAGTTACTGTTATAGCGGCAATTCACGTTATTATACTTGTAATATCAAAAGATCTGGGTGCTGCACTTATATTTTTCGTTGTTTATCTTATGATGCTCTTTATTGCGACAAGGAAACTTAGCTATGTCGGAATAGGATTTGCTGCCGGAAGTGTTGCTGCAGCTGGTGCATATAAGATTTTCAACCATGTAAGACAGCGTGTCCTTATTTGGAAAGATCCTTGGAGCACAATAGATTCAACAGGTTACCAGATATGCCAGTCATTATTTGCGATAGGTATGGGGTCGTGGTTTGGAAGTGGACTTGCACAGGGACTTCCGGATAAAATTCCTGTTGCTGAAAAGGATTTTATGTTTTCGGCAATAACAGAGGAGTTCGGTGCTATATTTGCAGTTGCATTGCTGCTTATATGTCTTAATAATCTTATACTGATGATGAATATTGCTTCAAGATGTAAAACACTGTTTTACAGGCTTGTGGCGGTAGGACTTGGTGTTACATATGGATTTCAGGTGTTTCTTACGGTTGGAGGTGCTATGAAGATGATACCTATGACAGGTGTTACGCTTCCTTTTGTAAGTTACGGCGGAAGTTCTATTGTAAGTTCACTTATAATGTTTGCATTGATTAACGGAATGTATAATATGAGACAGGACGAGGTTGAAATTAAGAATGAATCAGCAGGTAAAAACACGAAACTTAAAAAAGAAAAACACAAAGCCTAATGATATAGTTGATAAAAAAAAGCAGGGGCTTAGAAATCGTGAAACTAATGTAATATCATTTATTTTCGTTGCATTATTTCTCATGATGGCAAGTTATCTTGTATATTTTAATGTCTTTGAGGCTTCTACAATTGTAAATAATCCTTATAATAAGCGAATCGATAATCTTGAAAATAAGGTCGTCAGAGGTAACATTCTTGCAGCTGACGGACAGATTCTTGCAGAAACAGATATTGATGAGGATGGAAATGAGACGAGAGTTTACCCGTTTTCCGAAGTGTTCTGCCATGTTGTAGGACTGGCTTCTGCAAAAACAGGTGTTGAAGGTGTTGCCAATTATGAATTATTGTCCACATCAGGTAATATAATTAATCAGCTCTCAGATGATCTGAGCGGTGAGAAATCAGTTGGATATGATGTTGTTACAACGCTTGTTCCAAAGCTTCAGGAGGCTGCATATAAGGCACTGGGAAGTAATAAAGGTGCAGTAGTTGCAATGGAACCTTCGACAGGAAGGGTTCTCGCAATGGTTTCAAAGCCGGATTATGACCCGAATGAAGCACCTGAAATGTACAGTGAGTGGCTTGGCTATGACAGCTCTGATTCTGTGCTTCTTAACAGGGCAACACAGGGACTTTATTCGCCGGGTTCTACGTTTAAGGTACTTACTGCTCTTGAATATGTAAGGGAATATCCTGATTATGAAAATTATTCTTTTGACTGTACAGGAAGTGCCTATGTCAACGGAGGAACAACAATTCCATGTTATAATGGTTCTGTCCATGGACATCAGGATTTAAAACTGGGATTTGCCAATTCGTGTAACGGTGTATTTTCAACAATAGGATTCAGGCTGAATCTTTCAAAATACAGACAGCTCTGCGAAGATTTTTATTATAACAAAAATCTTGATATCGGAATAGAGTCGAGCGTCAGCAGCTTTACACTTGACGAAAATTCAGGGGTAAGTGAGATTCAGGAGACTGGTATCGGTCAGGGTAAAACAATGGTTTCACCTATGCACAATCTTATGATTATCTCTGCAATTGCAAACAGAGGTGTTATGATGCAGCCGTATTTTGTTGAAAAAGTCCAGACGCGTTCTGGCGATGTTGTGAGTACGACAACACCAAAACAGAAGTCTGTTGTATGTACGCCGTCTGAGGCTGATACAATTGGAGAATTCTGTCGTGCGGTTGTGACTGAGGGTACAGGTTACGCATTTACATATACATCATATACAGTTGCCGGAAAAACAGGAACGGCACAGTTTGATAACAGCGACAGGGTACATTCATGGTTTATCGGTTATGCACCATATGAAAATCCGCAGATTTCTTTCTGCGTTATACTTGAAGGAGGATATACAGGCGTGCCTGGTGCACAGCAGGTAACAAAAGCACTTCTGGATGCATTTTTTGATGAATATTGATTGAAAAATATTGATTGAAAATACTGATTTTGTATTTTAAATAAGAAGAATACTGATTCATTGGTTGATATTGTGATTCTTTAGTTGTATAATTAACATATATCACAGGAGGAATTGCAATGGCTGAAGCAACAAGCTGTGGTGGCGTGGTTATTTTCAGAGGCAAGATTCTTGTATTGTACAAGAATTACAAGAACAGATATGAAGGCTGGGTTCTTCCGAAAGGAACGGTAGAACCGGGAGAAGAACCACAGGATACTGCGGTAAGGGAAGTATTGGAGGAGAGCGGTGCATCCGTTAAGATAGTTAAGTATATAGGCGACACACAATATACGTTTAATACGGTGTCAGATACGATAAAAAAGACTGTTCATTGGTATCTTTGTGCTGCGGACAGCTTTTACAGCAAACCGCAGAGAGAAGAGTTTTTTGAAGATTCCGGGTATTATAAGTACCATGAGGCATTTCATCTGTTACGATTTGCAAATGAAAGACAGATACTTGAAAAGGCTTATAATGAATATATTAATATTAGAAGGCAGGGAAGATGGGAATGAATGTAATTCAACCGGTTACAATACTAGATGGTAATCAATATCTTGTACAGGGTCCGGCAGATAAGACAGGTCAGGCTACATCATTTGATAATGTATATAACCGTTCATGCGGCGATGAGACACTCGATGAGATTTTTGAAGATGTTTCACAGGAATATGGAGTTAATGTTAATCTTTTAAAAGCTGTAGCACAGGCAGAATCAGGTTTTGATGTCAATGCCACATCATCATGCGGTGCAATGGGAATAATGCAGCTTATGCCATCAACGGCAGAATCATATGGAGTGGAAGACCCATATGATGCAAGGCAGAGCATAACCGGAGGTGCCAAGCTTTTGTCATGGCTTTTAGATGATTATAATGGTAATGTTTCACTTGCACTTGCAGGCTACAATGCCGGATGTGGTGCAGTTCAGAAGTATGGTGGTGTTCCTCCATATGATGAGACGGTTAATTACATAAATAAGATTAATGACATATTAGACGGTGCGTTGAGCAACGATTCATGGACAACCGATTCAATGCAGGCAACAGATTTGAGCCATGCATATGTAAGCACAGGAAATGCAGGAAGTACATATTATCCTGGTCTTTCAGTTAATACAGAGGTGCATTCAATCGGTTCAGGCAGCGGCAGTAAGCTGAATTCATATATGAGCAGTGAACTTTTTAGTTATGAAGATTATGAATATTTTCAGAATACAATTACAGAACTTCTTGAAAAAATTAACGGACAGGGAAACAGCACTGATTCAAAAATCCAGTCAGCTGACAGCAGCAATTCAGTTTCATCAACATCAGTTCCTTATTTAAAGCATTTTGATGAATTACAGTTAAACAGTGTGGTCATGCCGGCAATGTCACAGGCATTTCAAAGTATAATGAAAAACAGTCCACAGAGCTTCTACGAAGCACAGGCATCAGCAGTAAGTCCGCTGATAGCAAAATTATTAGAACAATAAAGAATATGCGGGGTGGGGAGTATGAAGGAAAGAATCAAAGTATACCTTTACAACAAAACAATGAAAGAGATTGATATGTCAGACTTCTCGTACATATCAGAAGATGTTTTTTCAGAGCGTACAGATATTGTCAAAGTTGTTCTTCCGGAAGGTGTAAAAGAGATTGGCAACAATGCATTTGAAAATTGTATACATCTTGAAGAAGTGGTTTGTCCAAAGTCGCTTCAAAAGATTGATTCAGAAGCTTTCATAGACTGTATCAGTCTCAAAAAAATTGATTATGACACAGCATCAGTTAAGGTGGATGCAAGTGCATTTAAGGGGTGTTATAATCTTTAAAAATTATGGTTTCCGGCATTGTTCGGAGAGGGTACACCGCAATATGGCATGGGCTGTATTGCGGTGTTTTAAGAATTACATCATTTGCATGTTATAAAGTTGATTTATACTATGCATGATATGTTAACAATTCAATATTATTTGAATCTTGAAAATTATGCAGAATCAACAGAAAAAGCAAAGAACTACATGATGGAGCAAGTAGTAATGTTCATTGCTTATCTAATAATTATTTTATAAATATAATATTAAACCAGCCCGGATATTATCAATTAAGATATGCCCGGGCTGTTGATGTTATTAAGTAAAGTGCATTGTCATGCAAGGTCTTTATTTAAGATTTTTACGAAGCTCTTTAATTATGGCTTCAAGTTCAGCTATTTTAGCATCGGATTGAGTCTTTGCATTTTCAGCTTCCTGTTTAGCAGCCTTTGCTTCTTGTTTAGCAGCCTTTGCTTCCTGTTTAGCGGCATCCACTTCCTGTTTGGCAGCATCCACTTCCTGTTTAGCAGCATCCACTTCGTGTTTAGCAGCATCCACTTCCTGTTTAGCGGCATTAACTTCCTGCTTGGCGGCATCCACTTCCTGCTTGGTGATTTTTAATTCCTGTCTGGCTGCTGTAACTTCCTTCCTGGTAGTTTTTAATTCGTGTTTTAC
>NZ_JBBMES010000015.1:0-68995 GCF_040096395.1 Lachnospira hominis (ex Hitch et al. 2025)
TAATATCACCTAAGGTTATATATGTCAACACCTTTTTTTGATTTTTTTTAACTTTTTTTGATTTTTTTGAAATTAATTAGTTGAAATACAATATCTAGTGTTTTTGCAGCTGCAAAAACACTAGATATTTTTACACCTCATATACATTATTTTGTTATTTATAAGACTTTTTCTTAAATAACCGTAAAAATAATTTTTAATTTCATATTTTTTTCGTTACTAATACAAAACAGAACCTCGCTATAAGAAACAAAAATAGAAATAGAAATGCCGCAGACAAAATTGTCTGCGGCTATCTCCTGCCAAG
This sequence comes from Lachnospira hominis (ex Hitch et al. 2025), assembly GCF_040096395.1. Taxonomy (NCBI): domain Bacteria; kingdom Bacillati; phylum Bacillota; class Clostridia; order Lachnospirales; family Lachnospiraceae; genus Lachnospira; species Lachnospira hominis (ex Hitch et al. 2025). Next base: position 308 of record NZ_JBBMES010000015.1, read on the forward strand.
CGGAGAAAGAGGGATTTGAACCCTCGCGCCGGTTGCCCGACCTACACCCTTAGCAGGGGCGCCTCTTCAGCCTCTTGAGTATTTCTCCATAATTGAAATATTTACTTTTGCGTTAAACGCAAGTTAAATTATATCAAAGCAGTTTTTAATTGTCAATAATATTTTTCAAAATATTTATCAAATATATTTGTAAAAAATCAATGACCAAAATTTCAGAAATCTGAATTACTCACGACAGTATTCTTTTATTGCAGTTTCATAAAGATTATTTCCTTCACTGTCAATTACTACAATTACAGGAAAATCTTCTACATAAAGCTTACGTATTGCCTCTGTACCCAAATCATCATATGCAATTACTTCTGATGATTTGATTCTTTGCGAAAGTAATGCTCCTGCACCACCTACAGCAGCAAAATATACAGCACCATTTCTTACAATTGCAGCTTTAACTGCATCAGTACGCTTTCCTTTTCCTATCATTCCTTTAAGTCCCAGATCAAGTAAATCCGGTGCATACTTATCCATTCTGCTCGCAGTTGTCGGACCTGCTGAACCGATTGGTCTGCCTTCTCTTGCCGGAGATGGTCCCATGTAATATATAATATTATTTTTCATATCTATAGGAAGTGGCTCTCCGGCTGCTAAAGCTTCTGCCATTCTTTTATGTGCGGCATCTCTTGCTGTATAAATAGTTCCTGTTATGTATACATAGTCACCGGCTCTGAGTTCTTTTGCGTCCTCATCACTTATTGGTGCTGTAATATGCTTATCCATTATTTCCTCTTTTCCGGCTAATAAGCCATAAAATATTTATTATGCAAACCGATTTTACAATACTCTTTTAACATGACGGTTTACATGACAGCATATATTTACTGCAACAGGAAGACCTGCTATATGTGTCGGATATGTTTCTATATTAACAGCAAGTGCTGTCTGTGTTCCTCCAAGTCCGCCGGGACCTATTCCCAGTTTATTGATTTTTTCAAGCATTTCGGATTCTAGATTCCTTATATATTCTTTGTCTGATTTTTCCTCAAGATTTCTTGTGAGTGCCTTTTTTGCAAGAATTGCACATTTTTCAAATGTACCACCGATTCCGACTCCGACTACCATAGGAGGACAGGCATTTGGACCTGCATCTTTTACTGCTGTAAGAATTGCATTTTTAACACCTTCAATTCCATCTGCGGGCTTTAACATGAATACACGGCTCATATTTTCACTTCCAAAACCTTTAGGTGCAACCGTTATCTCAACTTTATCTCCCGGAACTATCGAATAATGAATAACAGCAGGAGTATTGTCTTTTGTATTTTCTCTTATAAGAGGGTCACTGACAACAGATTTTCTAAGATATCCTTCAACATATCCTTCCCGTACGCCTTCGTTAATTGCATCGGTAATGTCTCCGCCTGTAAAATGCACTTCCTGACCGACATTTATAAAAATAACAGCCATTCCCGTATCCTGGCATATCGGTATCATATCAGATGCAGCGATGGAAAGATTTTCATTTAACTGATTTAAAACCTGCTTTCCAAGCGGTGATTCTTCCGAATCAACAGCATTCTTAAATACTTTTTTCATGTCTTCAGACAAAAAATGATTTGCCTCAATACACATTTCTTTGATATTTTTTGTAATCTCACTGACATTTACGTCCCTCATGTCACCCTCCTGTTTTTATGCGGATATTGTATACAAGCTCAAAACAGTAATATTTAATTCTGCTTCTCACAAAGTCCTGCAAAATCGAGAAATTTTTTCAATTCGATATTCCAGAACTTCCATTCGTGTCCGTAATTTTCCATTTCATCATAAGTATAATCGAAATAATCTTTATGTTCAAGAAAATAATCCCTGACTATATGATTCATGTCAAGCCATGGGTCAAGACTTCCGCATGCATGATAAATCTGTATCTTTGGAAGTTCTTTTTCTATAAATAAATCTGCTAGATATGTAAGTCCATATTCTGTTTTATGTAAATCGCCATCACCAAACAAACGTATTCTGTTGATTGATTTTTCGCTTCCATCGTTTAAAAATACGGCATCTGCTTTATCTCCAGCGGAAAATGCCCCGACTTTTGAAAATTTATCAGGATATTTTAATATTGTATGAAGACAGCCGTAACCTCCGTTTGAAAGTCCCGATACAAAATTCTTTTCGCGGTCTTTTGAAATGCAGTCAAACATATTCCATATTATTGAAGGAAGTTCTTTTGCAACATAACTTTCATATTTACCGCCGATATTCATATTTACAAAACATGATTCATTGACATTCGGAAGAACCGCGGCAAAATGACGTTTTTCAACCTCATCTACAAGGTCGGTATGATAAAGCCAGTCTGTGTGGTCTCCGCTTCCTCCGTGATAAAGCCATACACAGGCAAGTTTTTCGTTTTTTTGTATTTCATCCGGAAGAACTACAGTTACGTCCGTTCCAAAACGAAGCATCATAGAAAATAAATTAAGATTTATTACTGCCATTTTGAATCCTCCCCTGCAATACATTTTATAGTCTGTTCGATACACTTATCCCAATAATCCCACTCATGTCCTCCATCCTGCTCATACATTGAAACATTCAGTCCAGCCTCTTTCGCTTCTTTGTAAAAATCTTTGCTCATATGAAGTCTCGGATCCTGTAATCCACATGCAATAATAAATTTTGTAGGGTTATCCACAATTTTACTGTCATCTGTACCTTTTTTGTTGAAAAGAGAATATAAATCGAAATTATTGTCAATAAGTTCCTCACGCGTGCCAAAAACAGGATACATGTCTATTCCCTGCGGATTATCATATCTTTCGATAAGATTTAAAAGTCCCGAATACGAAAATGCCGTATTATACTGCTTTGGTCTTTTAAATGCCGCATAAAATGCACCGTATCCCCCCATTGACATTCCCGCTATATACCTGTCTTCAGGATTTCTGCTTATGTTAAACCATGTCTCACAATTGTTTATAAGTTCGTCTGCAATAAATGAAAAATAATCTTTTCCGTTTACATTATTAACATAAAATCTGTTATTTCCTGATGGCATGACAACCGCAATATCTTTACCTTCAACATAATCGGCAATACGTGTTTTTAGCGTCCAGCATGCATGGTCTCCGCCCGCTCCATGTAAAAGATATAATGTCTTATATCCACCGTGTCCCTGCGGCATCAAAACATCGAGCATAACAGGCATGTTAAGTGATTTTGATTTGAAATTTATTGTTAAATGTGACAATTAAAACACCTCCTGTATACATTTGAAAAATTTATTACAAAAGAAGCGGCAATATCACCGCTTCTTTTTAACTTGAATTTATTCGTTATTATCTTTTTCAGCTCTTTCTAAAAGCTCATCTATAGACGCATCTATCTCACTTTCAGGTTCTTTTTCACCTTCCGGTTGTGAGTCTGCTTCTGATACCACGGCAGATTTTTCCTGTGATTCTTCTTCAAATCCGTCAGCATCCTTGTCATTTTCATCTACAGGTTTTTTGCGTACTTTCGCTATTGTTGCAACTTTTACACCCTCATCAAGATTGATAAGTTTTACACCTGATGTTATACGTCCGAGATTTGATATGTCATCACATTTAATCTGGATTATTATTCCATCTGTTGTTATAAGCATAACTTCTCTTGTGTCATCAACTGCTTTGACACCTACAACATTTCCTGTCTTTTCGTTAATTTTATAACATTTAACTCCTTTACCGCCACGGTGCTGTACAACAAATTCATTAATGTCTGTACGTTTTCCAAGACCGTTTTCTGAAACAATAAGAAGTGAATCTCCCTGTTTATCAAGCTGCATGCCTACAACTTCATCTTCGTCAAGAAGATTCATACCTATTACACCCATAGCACTTCTGCCTGTAGGTCTTACATCTGTTTCTTTAAATCTGATGCACTGGCCAAGCTTTGTTACAAGGATTATATCACAGTCGCTGTCTGTAAGCTTAACTTCTATAAGCTCATCATCGTCACGCATACCGATTGCCTGAATTCCTGTTTTACGTATATTTGCAAACTCTTTAATTGGTGTCTTTTTAACGATACCTTTTCTTGTTGCCATAAACATATTGTCTTTATCGGCAATCTGCTTTACATCTATAGGAATTACAGCAGCAATTTTTTCGCCGGGCTGAAGCTGCAATAAGTTGATTATGGCTGTTCCTCTTGATGTTCTGCCAGATTCTGGAATTTCATATGCTTTTAACTTATATGCACGGCCTGTATTTGTGAAGAATGTAAGGATATGATGTGACGTTGTCATAAACAAATCCTGTATATAATCTTCATCAAGAGTCTGCATTCCTTTAATTCCTTTACCGCCTCTGTTCTGGCTCTTGAAGTTGTCAGGAGTCATTCTCTTAATATATCCAAGTGTTGTTCTTGCAATTACAACAGGCTCATCAGGAATTAAATCTTCCATCGACAAATCATATTCATCAAATCCGATTGATGTTCTTCTGTCATCACCGTATTTGTCCGCAATAAGAGAAATTTCCTGTTTGATTACTCCAAGAAGCTTTTTGTTATCTGCAAGAATCTCTTTGTATTCTGCTATTTTTGCAAGAAGATCTTTTAATTCTGCTTCAAGTTTTTCTCTTTCCAGACCTGTAAGAGCACGGAGACGCATGTCCACAATTGCCTGTGACTGTGCATCTGAAAGTGCAAACTCTGCCATGAGGCTTTCCTTTGCGATCTGCACATTCTGGGAACCTCTGATAATTGAGATTACTCTGTCAATATTATCAAGTGCAACCATCAAGCCCTCTAAAATGTGGGCTCTCTCTTCAGCCTTGTTTAAATCATATTTTGTTCTCCTGGTTACTACATCTTCCTGATGAAGAAGATAATATTTTAACATATCCAGAATATTTAAAATTTTTGGCTGGTTATCCACAAGTGCAAGCATTATTACGCCAAATGTATCCTGAAGCTGTGTATGCTTGTAGAGCTGATTTAAAATAATATTAGGATTTACGTCTCTCCTGAGTTCAATACAGATTCTCATACCCTGACGGTCTGACTCATCACGTAAATCTGTTATTCCGTCTATCTTTTTATCTCTTGCAAGCTCTGCTATTTTTTCAATAAGTCTTGCTTTGTTTACCATATACGGAAGTTCAGTTACAACAATTCTGTTTTTGCCGTTCTGCATAGGCTCAATATCAGTAACAGCACGCACTTTAATCTTGGCACGTCCGGTTCTGTAAGCCTCTTCAATTCCCATTTTTCCGATAATTGTACCACCTGTAGGAAAATCAGGTCCTTTAATTATCTCAAGAATTTCCTCTATAGTTGTATCTGCATCTTTTTCGATTTTGTTATCAATAATTTTTACAACTGCCGCAATTACCTCACGAAGATTGTGAGGAGGTATGTTAGTTGCCATACCAACGGCAATACCTGATGTACCATTTACTAAAAGATTAGGATATCTTGACGGAAGAACTGTAGGTTCTTTTTCTGTCTCATCAAAGTTTGGTACAAAATCCACTGTATTTTTGTTGATGTCAGCAGTCATTTCCATTGAGATTTTGCTGAGTCTCGCCTCTGTATATCTCATGGCTGCAGCTCCGTCTCCATCAACAGAACCAAAGTTTCCATGTCCGTCTACCAAAGGATAACGTGTATTGAAATCCTGTGCGAGTTTTACCAATGCCTCATAAATTGAAGAGTCACCATGTGGGTGGTATTTACCCATTGTATCACCGACAATACGGGCACATTTTCTGTGCGGTTTGTCAGGTCCGTTATTTAACTCTATCATTGAATATAAGATACGACGCTGAACCGGTTTCAGTCCGTCTCTTACATCAGGAAGTGCTCTTGATGCAATAACACTCATGGCATAGTCAATATAATAACTTTCCATGGTTTTTTGCATATCTACTTCATGTATTTTATCAAAGATATGTTCATCCATTATCTACCTCCATGCTGCAAATACATTTTATATATCAAGATTTTTAACGTACTTTGCATTTGCTTCAATAAACTCTCTTCTTGGTTCAACCTTGTCACCCATAAGTGTTGAAAATGTAACATCAACTTCTGACTCAAGGTCTTCATCCATATTTACACGCTTGAGAATTCTCTTCTCTGGGTCCATTGTTGTATCCCAGAGCTGTTCTGCATCCATCTCACCGAGACCTTTGTAACGCTGTACTTTGTTATTCTGGTCACGTCCAATTTCAAGCATTATCTGATTAAGTTCATCATCACTGTATGCATACCATACTTTTTTATTTTTTTCGATTTTATAAAGTGGCGGCATGGCAAGATAAACATGTCCCTGTTTAATAAGCTCAGGCATAAATCTGTAGAAAAATGTAAGAAGGAGTGTTGCAATATGTGCTCCATCTACATCGGCATCCGTCATAATTATAATTTTGTGGTATCTTAATTTGCTTATATCAAAATCTTCATGTATACCCGTTCCAAAAGCCGTAATCATCGCCTTTATTTCTTCATTTCCAAGAATTCTGTCAAGACGTGCTTTTTCTACATTGAGAATCTTGCCTCTAAGAGGAAGAATCGCCTGTGTTGCACGGCTTCTTGCTGTCTTTGCGGAACCTCCGGCTGAATCACCCTCAACGATAAAAATTTCACAATTTTTAGGGTCTTTATCTGAACAGTCTGCAAGTTTACCCGGAAGTGATGTACTTTCAAGTGCAGTCTTCCTTCTTGTCAAATCTCTTGCTTTTCTTGCTGCCTCCCTTGCACGCTGTGCAAGAACTGATTTTTCACAGATTGACTTGGCAACAGAAGGATTCTGCTCAAGGAAATATGTAAGCTGCTCACTTACAATGCTGTCAACGGCACCTCTTGCCACAGTATTTCCAAGCTTCTGCTTTGTCTGTCCTTCAAACTGAGGGTCTTCAATCTTTACACTTACTATACCTGTAAGTCCTTCTCGTATATCATCACCTGTAAGTGCAGGTTCACTGTCTTTTATTATTTTATTTTTTCTTGCATAATCATTGAATGTCTTTGTAAGTGCATTTCTAAAACCTGTAAGATGAGTACCACCTTCAGGAGTCTTGATATTATTTACAAATGAATCTATAACTTCATTGTATCCATCGTTATGCTGGAAAGCCACTTCTACCTGTACATTGTCTTTGACACCTTCACAATAAATAATGTTGTCATAAAGAGGCACTTTACTCTTGTTAAGATATTCAACGAATTCTCTAAGACCGCCTTCATAGTGGAATGTTCTTTCCTGCTCTATTCCCTCACGCTCGTCTTTTAAAATTATCTTGATACCTTTTGTAAGAAATGCCATCTCTCTTAAACGGTGTTTTAAAACATCAAATTCAAACACCTGTGTTTCCTGGAATATTTCTTTATCAGGTAAAAATGTTACTTTTGTTCCTGTATCATTTTCATCACAGTCACCTACAACTTTGAGAGGATAACATACTTTACCTCTCTCATATCTCTGATTGTATATATGACCGCCTCTTTTTACATAAACTTCCATCCATTCAGAAAGTGCGTTAACTACGGATGCACCTACGCCGTGAAGTCCGCCGGATACTTTGTATCCTCCGCCGCCAAACTTACCGCCTGCATGAAGGATTGTATACACAACTTCAATAGCCGGTTTTCCTGTCTTATGATTGATATCTACCGGAACACCTCGACCATTATCTACTACTGTTATTGAATTATCTTTATTGATTATTACCTGTATTGTATTGCAGTATCCTGCGAGTGCTTCATCAACTGCATTATCTACAATCTCATATACAAGATGATGAAGTCCTCTTGCAGATGTAGAACCGATATACATACCGGGTCTTTTTCTTACTGCTTCAAGTCCTTCAAGAACCTGAATCTGGTCACCACCATACTGCTGTTGTTCTGACACTTTTAAATCCTCCTTTTTATCTGTGTTCCATAGAACTTACTGTTCCATTTACGACTTTAAAAATTTTATTAATTGAAAATCTGTTATTTATGAATTCATCAAGGCCTGTGCATGTTATCATAGTCTGAATATTACCTATACTGTCCAGTAGAAAATTCTGTCTCCTGCTGTCAAGTTCTGATAAAACATCATCTAGAAACAGTACCGGCGTATCATGGATTATCTGCTTAACGAGCTCAATTTCCGCAAGCTTTAAAGACAGTGCTGCTGTTCTTTGCTGCCCCTGCGAACCATATTTTCTTACATCCATTCCATTAATCAAAAAACACATATCATCTTTATGTGGTCCAATATTGGTACATTTAAACTTCAAATCCCTGTCTCGAACCCGTACAAGTTCAGATTCAAAATCTTGTTCTTTTACACATGGTTCGTAGATTATTTCAAGCTGCTCCCTGTCTCCGGAAAGTTTTGTATGAATTGATTTTACAAGATCATTTATCTCTTTTACAAACTTTTCCCTGCTTTTTATGACATCATTACCATACTTTACAAGCTGCATATCCCATATATCAAGGGATGATATTATATCTTCCCTTCCCGAAAATGCATATTCTTTGAGCAGACTGTTTCTCTGATTAACGACTTTGTTATAATTTATAAGACAGTCAAGATATATTTTATCAAGCTGGCTTAATTCCATATCAATAAATCTTCTTCTTTCCGATGGACCATTTTTTATAATATTAAGGTCTTCCGGAGAGAAAAAAACTATATTAAGTATACCAAAAAGTTCAACCGCTCTTTTTATCGGAATTCCGTTGACAGCGATTCCTTTAGGTTTATTTTTTTTCAAGTGCATGTCTATGCGGTAATTCATGTCGTTTTTTTTGACATTTACTTTAATATGTGATTCATCATTATCAAATCTTATAATTTCGCGGTCTTTGCTGCCACGATGTGATTTTGAAGTCGCACATACATACATTGACTCGAGTATATTAGTCTTTCCCTGTGCATTATCGCCATATATAATATTTATTTTTTCATCAAAATTCATATTAAGATATTCATAATTTCTGTAATTTTGTAACTTCAGGGATTCAACTATCACTTTTACACCACACTATCGTTCTATCTTTATTTCCTCACCATTGTAAGAAATAATCTCTCCGCCGGTAAGCTTTTTTCCTCGCTGTGTTTCGACAGCACCATTTACTTTAACCTCTCCGTCCTGAATTACAATCTTGGCCTCAACACCGGACTCAACGAGTCCGGCTGCCTTAATTGCCTGACCAAGTTTTATAAAATCATCACGCAATTTTATTACCTGCATTTTTTCTCCAATCTTTATATACTTATTTTATAAATAGTTAATTAATAAAAATACTTATTTAAGCTGAAAAATTAACAGGAAGAATAAGATAAATATAATTTTCTTCTTTGTCACGTATAAAACATGGTGCCTTTGGATTTACAAGGTAAATGTCCACTGTCTCATCATCAATTACTCTTAAAGCATCAATTAAAAACTTTGGATTAAATCCAATCATGATATCCTTACCCTCTTTGTTGATGTCAATATCTTCATTGAGTGAACCAATTGCAGACTGTACCTTTACTTCAAGTGAACCATCTGTGATATTAATAATTATAGGTTTCTTATCTCCTTCACGGATAAGAAGGTTAGCTCTGTCAATAGAATCAAGAAATTCTTTCTTGTTAATTACAACTTTTGTTTCATAATCACTTGAAAGCATCTGGTTTATCTTAAAGTATTCCCCTTCAATAAGTCGTGATACAACCATTGTATTATCAAATTCAAAAAGAATATGATTATTAGTAAAATAAATATTTACAACCGACTCTGCATCTGATGAAAGTATTTTGCTTATTTCATTAAGTGTCTTACCCGGTACAACAACTTTAACATCATCTGCATTGCCTGATAAATTAATATTTCTTATTGCAATTCTATGTCCGTCAAGACCTACAACCTTGAGTACATTATCTTTTACTTCAAATAATTCACCTGTCATCATCTTATTATTATCATTAGGTGATGTACAGAAAATTGTCTGATTGATAGTTTCTTTTAATGTGAACTGAGAAAGACTTATACTCTTTTCTTTGATAATTACAGGAAGATATGAAAAATCGTCTCCTGATTTTCCGGCAATGTTGAATTTACTCTTTTCACATGTAATTGTTGAAGTATAATTATCATCCGTCTCTATAGTGATATCATTGTCCGGAAGCTTTCTTACGATTTCAGAAAAAATCTTAGCATCTATTGCAACTTTACCTTTCTCAATAATTTCGCCTTCTACGATAGTTTCAATACCGAGTTCCATATCGTTGGCTGTAAATTTGATTTCATTTGTCGAAGCATCGATAAGGATACATTCCAATATAGACATTGTAGTTCTTGTTGGAACTGCTTTCATAACAATACCGACTGCTTTGTTTAAGCTGCTCTTTGTAAAGATTAATTTCATAATGTGTAAAACTCCTTTCATGATATGTCAACAAAATCGAATGGCATATATATATAAATATTAATCAGTCGTCGTAGTAGTAGGGGCTGTTAATAAGTTAATAAGTGGTTGTAAGCCTTGAAATTACTGGGTTAAAGCGTTGGCATAACCCTGTTGAATCCGCTTGATTCTGGTGTGAAATGCGTATGGATAACTTTTTTGACAAAAAAATCAAAAAATAAAAATAAACGGTTATCCACGGCTTTAAACAACGTATAACACGATATCAACAACTTATTCAGTGGATAATGTGAATAAGTTATAAGACATTAAGAAGGATTAATCTTCTTTATAAGAATGTCAATTGTTGATTTTGTATTTTCATCACTTATAACCATCTTGTTAATCTTGTCAGCACCGTGAAGAATAGTTGTATGGTCACGGTTGCCGAATGCTTTGCCGAGAGACTGTACTGTATTAGTAGTCATCTGACGGCAGAGATACATTGCAATCTGTCTTGGATATACAATATCGGCAGAACGCTTCTGTGAGAGAATATCTTCTGATTTAATATTGAAGTGTTCTGCTACTATATCGATAATAAGCTCAGGTGTAATCTCTCTTCTTGAATCAGGAGAAATTAAATCCTTTAATGCTTCTTCAGCAAATTCTACAGTTATAGGATTAGATGAGAGTTTTGCAAAAGCTGAAAGTTTTGTTAAAGCTCCTTCAAGTTCCCTGATACTTGATTTGATATGCGTTGCAACATAATCCTTTACTTCATAAGGAATATCATATCCGCCAAGTTCGGCTTTCTTATTAAGAATCGCCATCTTGGTTTCATATGTAGGTATCTGTATATCTACAGGCAGCCCCATCTCAAAACGAGTACGCAGACGTTCACTGAGTGTCTCCATTTCTTTAGGAGGACGATCAGAAGATATTACAATCTGCTTTCTGTCCTGATAAAGTGCATTAAAAGTATGGAAGAATTCTTCCTGAGTAGATTCCTTACCTATAATAAACTGGATATCATCGATAAGAAGAACGTCAATGTTTCTGTACTTTTCACGGAATTCAGAGTTCTTCTGGTTCTTTACGGAATCAATCAGCTCATTGGTAAATGTCTCTGATGTTACATATAAAACTTTAAGTTCAGGCTTAGTCTTGATAATAAAATGTGCAATAGCCTGCATAAGGTGAGTCTTTCCAAGTCCAACACCACCATAGATAAAAAGCGGGTTGTAAACTTCACCGGGAGTCTCGGCAACAGCTAAAGATGCGGCATGTGCAAGATTATTATTATTACCGATGACAAAAGTTTCAAATGTATAATTAGGATTAAGATTCTGTATATTATTATTTTTGGATGCGGAAGTATCTTTTTGCTTCTGCTTCTTATCAATCTTTTCCTTATCAATAGAAGACATGAGTGTTACATCATATTCCCTGCCCATAATTTCAGCGATTGTAAGAGTGATGGCTGCAAGATACTTTCTTTCTATATAGCCAACACGCATATTGTAGCTTAATCCCTTGCCGTCACCATCGTTATTATTTTCAGGAATTAAAAGAGTAATTTTGTCGCCTACAACTGAATATACTTGAATAGGCTTTATCCACGTTCTGAAAGACATATCTGTAATGTCGTAATCTTCTTTGAGGGTCTGTATTATAAGATCCCACTTTTGTTTTAATTCTTCCATAATTATATAGTACACCTTTCGGTTTATTAAAATGTAAAGTTATTCTAATATATAATATACCAAAACGAGGTTTTAATCAAGGTATCAAAGATATGACTGAGTGTGTAAAATTAAAATCACAATCAGGGATAATTAATGTGAATTGATGTGGAAGAAACTATATGTTGTGTATGACGTAAAACTGACATTATAATAGGAAGAAACATTTTTAAAGATAAGAGATGTGGATTGATTTTCCACACAATACATGTCGAAAATAGGCGGTTTTTGAGTATAAAAGTGGAAAACAGGCATAATTATCAACAGTTATCCACGAATTATACACATTTTGTGGATAACTTGTTGAAATAGTGGTATTAAATGTTAATTAAAGTGAATAAAAAATTATTTTGCAAAATAATTTTTTTTGCTTGACTTAGTGACATTTTCTTAATATAATAAATGCTGATGTTTTAATATTAGACTTGATATAATATTCCTGCCACATAAAACAGGATTATAATATAACCCATATTATTGTGGTATAAGAAGGAGGTGCGTTTACAATGAAGATGACATTTCAGCCAAAGACAAGACAGAGATCTAAGGTTCATGGTTTCAGAGCAAGAATGAGTACTCCAGGCGGAAGAAAAGTTTTAGCAGCAAGAAGAGCTAAGGGTAGAAAAAGACTTTCAGCTTAATTAATTTTAATTTTTCGACAGACGGGTGCCAATATTTTATGGGCGTTCGTCTGTCTTTTTTTACGCAGGGCATAAAGCCGGATTATTTGTCTATATGAGAATCTGGTGAATGTCCCATATTTGATAATTATCGAGAGGCATGAGTATTGATATGAAGTATAGTAATTTTGAAACATTGAAGAAAAACAGTGATTTTAAAAAAGTATATAATAAGAAGATTTCGTATGCGAATAAGTATCTTGTTATGTATATTTTAGAGAATGGAACGGATACATTAAGACTTGGAGTATCTGTGAGTAAAAAGGTCGGGAACAGTATCGTCCGGCACAGACTTGCGAGACTTATACGTGAAGCATTTCGTCTTAATAATGATAATGTAAAGCGTGGTCTTGATATTGTCGTTGTGGCAAGAGCGGGTCTGAAAGAAAAAGGTTATAAAGAAACTGAAAGTGCAATGCTTCATCTTATGAAGCATCTTGATATAATTACAGACCCAAAAGAGGAAAATAATGATTAAAAAGTTATTATTAAAGCTGATATGGTTTTATCAACATGCTATATCTCCTTATAAAGGAAGAAGCTACTGTAATTATTACCCGACATGTTCAGAGTATGCAAAAGAGGCAGTTACTGAATATGGTGCATTTAAGGGTGGATTTATGGCATTAAAAAGAATATTAAGATGTAATCCGTTTGTTAAAGGAGGGTATGATCCTGTTCCGGTAAAAGGGGCAGTGAATGTAAAAAAGATAACTAAATAGCCTTTGACATATGGATTATTGTTTGGAGGAAACACATGTATAATGCAATCATCGAGCCGATAGCATCTTTACTTGGAAAAGTTCTTGACGTTCTTTTCGTTGGAATCAATGCAATCGGATTGGGAAATATTGCGATAGCAATTATTTTATTTACTTTATTAGTAAAATTGTTAATGCTTCCACTTACTGCAAAGCAGTCTAAGATGATGAAGCTAAATTCTATTATCGGACCTGAAGTAAGAGCAATTCAGAACAAGTATAAGGATAAAAAAGGTGACCAGAATGCAATGCTTAAAATGCAGGAGGAAACTAAAGCTGTATATGCAAAGTATGGAACTTCACAGATGGGTGGATGTGTCCAGATGCTTATCCAGTTTCCTATTCTTCTTGCTTTATACAGGGTATTCCAGAGAATTCCTATGTATGTAACATCACTCAAGGCATTATTTATTAATATTCTTGGTGATGGCGGCAATGGTATTATGAGTGCGGCTGATTATTCTGATTTTATGAGTAATACATTTAATACAGGTACACTTGCAAAAATTGACTGGTCAAATGTTAATGATGCTGTAGTTGCGATGAACTCATTTACAACAGAACAGTGGAACTTGCTTAAAGAGCATTTCACATCTTATGCATCTGTAATTGCTGATAATCAGGCAAAGATTACTGAGATGAATACTTTCATCGGAATCAATGTTTCACAGGTACCTACATTAGCATTAAATATTGCTATACTTATACCTATTTTATCAGGTGTTACACAGTATATCAGTGTAAGAGTAAGTCAGGGCAAGTCAAATCAGGATGATTCTGATAATCCGGCAGCTGCATCAATGAAGATGATGAATATTTTTATGCCGATTATGTCTGCATTTATCGCATTCTCAGTACCTGCAGGTCTTGGTCTTTACTGGATTGCAACGGCTGTAATCCAGACAATCATTCAGATTTGCATCAATCGTTACTATGATAAACTCGGTGTTGATGAGATTGTAAGAAGAAATGTAGAGCAGCGTAACAAAAAACGTGCCAAAAAGGGATTACCTCCTGAAAAAATAGCTAAGAATGCTACAACAAGCACTAAGAAGATTGATTCACAGACAAAAAGTCAGGAAAGAATCGATAAGCTTCAGCAGAAGAAAGAACAAAATGATAAAAAAGTAAAAGAAATTCTTGAGGCAACTAATTATTATAAATCAGCTAAACCTGGCAGCCTTGCTGAAAAGGCCGGAATGGTAGCAAAGTATAATGAGAAAAACTCTAAGAAGAATTAACGGAGGTGCGGTTTACTATGGATTATATTGAAGTTTCAGGTAAAAATGTTGATGAAGCACTCACTAATGCTTTAATAAAATTAGAAACAACAAGCGATAAAGTAGAATATGAAGTTATTGAAAAAGGCAGTGCCGGTTTTCTGGGAATGGGAAGAAAACTTGCTGTAATTAAAGTAAGAAAGAAAGAAGACAAGCCGGTTAAGGCAAATGTCAAGGCAAAAGAAACAGAAACACAGAAAGTAGCAGATTCATCTGTTTCATATGAGCCTGTTAAAGCTGAGCCTGTAAAATCAGTTGATAATAATGAGATTAAGGATGACTCACATGAGCAGCCTAAGAAAACATCAAAATATACAACAGTTATGCCTAATGAAGAAGTTGAACGCAGAATTACAACATTTTTAGGTGATATGTTTAAGGCAATGAATCTTGAAGTTAAGATTGATGTTAAATTTGATGATCCTGATTGTGTAAATGTTGAACTTTCTGGTCCTAACATGGGTGTTCTTATAGGTAAGAGAGGACAGACGCTTGATTCTATCCAGTATCTTACAAGCCTTGTTGTAAATAAGGGAAAAGACAAATATGTAAGAATTAAAGTTGATACTGAAGATTACAGAAACAGAAGAAAAGAAACTCTTGAATCACTTGCAAAGAATATTGCTTATAAGGTAAAGAGAAGCAGAAAGCCTGTTTCACTTGAGCCGATGAATCCATATGAGAGAAGAATTATTCATTCAACACTTCAAAACGATAAGTTTGTATCTACAAGAAGTGAGGGTGAAGAACCATTCAGACATGTAGTTGTATATCTTGACAAAGAAAAAAATTCAAGATATTAATTTGTATCTGTTTTAATTCAGTGTATTTTTTAAAGTCATGCGGTTTGTGGCTGTAAAAGCCACAATCTGTATGACAATTTTAATATTAATCAGAGGTATTAGGTATGGAACATACAATAGCCGCAATTTCAACAAGTACAATGAGCAGTGGTGGAATAAGTATTGTAAGAATGAGCGGAAAAGATGCCATTGAGACGGCAGATAAAATATTTGTATCTAAAAACGGAAAAAAACTGTCTGAAGCCAGCAGCCATACTGTTCATTATGGAAATATTGTTGATGAAGACGGTAATATTATAGATGAGGTGCTTGTCATAGTTATGCGTGCACCTAACACATATACAAGAGAGGATGTTGTGGAAATTGACTGTCATGGAGGAATTCTTGTAACAAGAAAAGTTCTTGAAGCGGCGATTAAAGCAGGTGCAAAACCGGCTGAACCCGGCGAGTTCACTAAGAGAGCATTTCTTAACGGAAGAATTGATTTATCGCAGGCAGAGGCGGTAATAGATGTTATTAATTCAAAAAATGAATACGCATTGAAGTCATCTGTAAGCCAGCTTGATGGAAAATTATCTGCAAAAATAAAGGAAATAAGGGAAGTTATCCTTAATCATGTAGCATATATAGAGGCTGCACTTGATGACCCTGAACATATTTCGTTGGATAACTATGTTAATAACATAGAAAAAGATGTGGATAACTGTGTGGATAATGTGTATAAATTGTTGAAAACTTCTGATAACGGTCGTATAATGCGGGATGGAATACGAACTGTTATTTTGGGGAAAACTAATGCGGGTAAATCCAGCCTGCTTAATGCTCTGGCAAAAGAGGAGCGTGCGATAGTAACTGATATAGAGGGAACAACAAGAGATGTACTTGAGGAACAGGTAAATCTCGGTGGAGTTACTCTTAATCTTGTAGATACAGCCGGAATAAGAAAGACAGATGATTATGTTGAGAGCATCGGTGTTGAGAAAGCAAAAAAATATGCACAGGATGCAGATTTAGTAATATTTGTTGTTGACAGTTCAAGACCTTTGGATAAAAATGATGATGATATTATTTCACTTATTCAGAACAAAAATGTTATTGTTCTTTTAAACAAGTCAGATATGGAACAAGTTGTAAAACCTGAGGATTTGAAGAATCTTAATAAATTCAGCATGGTTTCAATTTCAGCAAAGAATGAGACAGGGCTTGATAAGCTTGAACATGCGATAAAAGACATGTTTTTTAACGGTGAAATATCATTTAATGAAGAAATATATATAACAAATGTGCGTCATAAAACACTTTTACAGGAGGCACTTGACAGCCTTCATATGGTAAAAGATGGAATAAATCAGGGAATGAGCGAGGATTTTCTTACAATTGATTTGATGACGGCGTACGAAAAACTTGGAATGATTATAGGCGAAGAGGTTGAAGATGACCTTGCAGACCGTATTTTCAGTAAATTCTGTATGGGAAAATAAAGATTATTTAAGGAGACTGCTGTGAAAAATTTGTGCGAAACTTATGATGTAGTTGTTGTAGGTGCGGGACATGCCGGCTGTGAGGCTGCTCTTGCATGTGCAAGACTTGGACTTAATACAATTTGTTTTACCGTTAGCTGTGAAAGCATAGCCATGATGCCATGTAATCCTAATATAGGAGGCAGCTCTAAAGGACATCTTGTAAGAGAGATAGATGCTCTTGGTGGTGAGATGGGCAAAAATATAGATGCTACATTTATACAGTCAAAGATGCTTAATAAATCAAAAGGACCTGCTGTACACTCACTTCGTGCCCAGGCTGACAAGTCTGATTACAGCCACAGAATGAGAAAAATAATGGAAAATACTGATAATCTTTTAGTGCGTCAGGCTGAAGTTTCAGAGATAATAGTTGAAGATGGCATTATAAAAGGTGTAAAGACAGTATCAGGTGCAAGTTATTTTGCTAAAGCAGTTGTTCTTTGTACAGGTGTATATCTCAAGGCAAAGTGTATTTTTGGTGATGTGAGCTATGAAACAGGTCCAAACGGACTTCTTCCTGCAAATCACCTTACACAGTCTCTTGTTGATAATGGAATTGAAGTCAGAAGATTTAAGACAGGTACACCGGCGAGAGTTGACAAGCGTTCTGTTGATTTTTCAAAGATGACAGAGCAGTTTGGTGATGAAAGAGTAGTGCCATTTTCATTTACAACCGACCCTGAAACAGTACAAAAAGACCAGGTTTCATGCTGGCTTACATACACAAATGAAGAGACACATAAGATTATAAGAGATAATCTTGACCGTTCTCCGCTCTATGCTGGAGTTATTCACGGAACAGGTCCAAGATATTGTCCTTCAATTGAAGATAAGGTTGTAAGATTTGCGGATAAAGAAAGACATCAGGTATTTATAGAACCTGAAGGACTTTATACTAATGAAATGTATCTTGGTGGAATGTCAAGTTCAATGCCTGAAGATGTTCAGTATGCGATGTATCGTACTGTACCGGGATTAGAAAATGTAAAAATAGTAAGAAACGCGTATGCGATAGAATACGACTGTATAGATGCATTACAGTTAAAGTCAACACTTGAATTTAAGAAAATAAAAGGACTTTTTGCGGGTGGACAGTTTAACGGAAGCTCAGGTTATGAAGAGGCTGCAGCACAGGGAATAATTGCTGGTATCAATGCTGCAATGTATGTAAAAAATGAAGAACCTCTTATTCTTGACCGCTCAGAGGCCTATATTGGTGTATTGATTGACGATCTTGTCACAAAGGAATCAACAGAACCATATAGAATGATGACTTCAAGAGCAGAATACAGGCTGATTTTAAGACAGGATAATGCAGATTTGAGACTTTCAAAATATGGTCACAGAGTTGGTCTTATTAATGATGAGAGAATGGCTAAAGTAGAACTTAAAGAAAAGCAGATTGCTGAAGAAGTCGAGAGAGTAAAATCTGTAAATATCGGTACAGGTAAAGAAGTCCTTGATTTACTTGAAAAGTACGGAAGTACAGAATTAAAGACAGGTGTTACACTTGCTGAGCTTGTTAAAAGACCAGAATTAAATTATGAAATTCTTGCACCTATTGATAAACATAGACCGGAGCTTGCATGGGATGTTGCTGAACAGGTGAATATTAATCTTAAATATGAGGGATATATAGAAAGACAGCTGCGTCAGGTTGAACATTTCAAGAAACTTGAAAGCAAGATTATTCCTGATGATATAGATTATAATGAAATTACCGGATTAAGAAAAGAAGCAATACAAAAGCTCAATAAGATGAAACCACGTTCAATAGGTCAGGCATCAAGAATTTCAGGAGTATCACCTGCAGATATTTCAGTTCTTCTTGTTTATATGGAACAGTTCAGAAGAAAAAAGATGTAAGGAGAAAGTATTTGGACAGAAGTGAATTTCAAAAAATATTAAAAGAAATTAATGTTGAACTTACGGATAATCAATGTGATCAGTTTGATAAATATTATGAAATTCTTGTTGAATGGAATAAAGTAATGAATCTTACAGGTATTACACAATATGATGAGGTATTAGTTAAGCATTTTGTGGATAGTCTGGCTGTTTTTAAAGCTGTTTGTGAATTATCCGGAACAGATAATGATATAAAAAATAAAATTAACTATTTTAAGAATGTTTCTGTAATAGATGTAGGAACAGGTGCGGGATTTCCCGGAGTACCTATAAAGATTGCATTTCCGGAAACAGATGTATGTCTTCTTGATTCTTTAAATAAACGGGTTAATTTTTTAAATGAAGTTATAAATCAGCTTGGAATAAAAAAAGTTGATGCAATTCACAGCAGAGCTGAGGATGGAGCGAGAAATCCATTATATCGTGAAAAATACAGAATTGGTGTATCAAGAGCAGTAGCAAATCTTGCAACATTAAGCGAGTATGTACTTCCTTTTGTTGAGCCGGGTGGATATTTTATTGCATATAAATCGGGTGAAATAGATGAAGAACTTGAGGCATCTAAAAAAGCAATCGGTGTGCTTGGTGGTGAAATTAAGCATGTTTATAAATTTAGTCTTCCAGGTACAGATTTTGGACGTTCATTTGTATTTATAAAGAAAAACAGAATTACGCCTAAGAAATATCCTAGAAAATCAGGACTGCCTTCAAAGGAACCAATTAAATAAAAAATTAAAAATCCGGGTGATAGAAAAACATCCGGATTTTTAATTGGTTTCAGCTGAGAAAAATATCAATATTTTTTATGAATTTTAACGGCTGTTCAATCTGTGGGTAATGTTTTGCATTTTCAATTGTAACAGATTCTATAGCCGGATTAAGCGATTTATACAATTTTGCAGATTCAATAGCAGTTGTGTCACATGAACCATTAATAATGTAAATGCTATTGTCAATTTTACTTACAGCTTTGCTTATAGAAACAGTTGTATAATGACATTCTGTACTTGTAAAAAGATATTTTGCATTACTTCCGCCAAGATGTGCATTTTCACTGTATGTATCAATAAGATTCTGTGATATTGAATTTTTGTTATTGAAGTATTTTAATACAAATCCGGAATTAAGCTTTTGACGACTCATGCATATATTATAAATGAGAGTGCCTAAAACAGGTGAGTTGAGAAGATATCTTCTTATTTCACACATTTTATCCGGAGTTTTTAATGCTGATTTTATATCTTGTGGACTTACAAGAATCAGTTTATTAAAAATGTATGGATTAGAATACACTGTCATTATTGCCATTGGGGCTGAATCACCCTGTGCAATAATATCCGTTTTTTTATGAATGACATTAATAACAAAATCCTGAATCATCTGTGTATACATATATGTTGTGTATGTTATATTCGGTTTATCGGAATGACCACATCCAAGCAGGTCGATGGCATATACTGTATGATTTCTGCCAAGTGATTTTATTATTCTGTCCCATTCGCATAATGAGCAGGAAGATTTTAAATCGTGAATAAGCAAAATTGGAGAACCCTCTCCTGAAATAGTATACGATATATTACCAAATTTCCATTTATATGTACTGCGTGTTTCTTTATTGGTAAGGTTTTTAACAACAGAAGATGAAAAAATCATCTGATTAATGATATGTGCCGTTGAAATAACAGCTGCAGATGCAGTTACGGCAAGTCCTGTTTTTTTCCATTTATTCATATTACATTCTCCATTCTATACAGAATCATATGTTTCATTTACCATAATATTAATAATATTATAGTATATATGTACTAAACTCGCAACGAATATTAAAAAAATACTTTAAAATTTACTCAATATAATGTATTATATTGTAAATGTTTCAAGGTAATATGATATTGTTGTAATATAAATAGTATATTATAAATATACAGTTCGGCTGTGTTTTTATGAGCTGCTCCTTTGCAAGCATGGGGAATATTTAATGAGTGAAGTTAGTAAGTTTTTAATTGAAGAATATGATAATACTAATCATAAAATAAATGAAATAAATTATTCTATAAGAGGCTTGGATATTGATATAGATTCAATTGACAATTATCTTAAAAAAATAAGACAAAAGGAAAGTGAACCTGAATCATTATTTGAATCAAAAAATTATGATACATGTTTTCGTGAGGATGAGATTCAAAAACTTGAGAGTCAAAGACAAGAGCTTCTTTCAAAAAAAAGTTTGTTGCAAGATGAACTTTCGGAATTGACATTCAGATGTGAACGTATAAAAAAATTATGTGATGATTGTAATAATGATGTAATTGCATCAGAGATATATAAAAATAATTCAAAAGTATATTCACATACAGTAAGTATGAATGAATTGTCTAATCAGGAAAAAGACAGAAGACGTATTGCGATGGATATACATGACACTGTAGTTCAAGATTTGGCGGCAATAATTTTTAAAAATGAATTTATTCTGCATATTATGCAGAGTGATATTGAACGTGCCAGAATTGAAATTAAAAATAACAGTGATATGTTAAATAACTGTATTAGTGAATTAAGAAATATAATTTTTAATCTAAGACCTTTGCCATTGGAAAATTCTAATTTTAAAGATAGTTTTTGTAAGATGGTTGATTTACTTCAAAAAAAAACAAATATGTTAATTCAATATGAATATAAAGGCGATGAATGTCCGGATATAGATAAGGTTCTTCTTATTAATGTAATAAGAATGATTTTTGAATTGTGTACAAATTCTATTAAACATTCAAGAGGAACAAATATTTATATTAGTATTGAGATAACAAAAAAAAGCATTAAATTCTTTGTGGCTGATAATGGCTGTGGATTTGATTATAATAATGTATGTAAAAATACTAAAGGACAAGGATTATCAATGATAAGAGACAGATTATACATTTTTAATGGTTCTGTTAAAGTAACAAAAAATAATGATAAGGGAATTAAATTTTATATTGATATTCCTTTGAAGTACAAAGAAAAATAGATATAAATGGAGTTAAGTATTATGGCAGTTAATATTGTTATTGCAGATGATCATAAAATGGTAAGGGAAGGTCTAAAATGTCTTCTTGAATTAGATAAGGCATATAATGTTGTTGGAGAGGCAGGAGATGGATATGAATGTCTTGATGTTGTTAACAAGACAAATCCTGATATTATAATTATGGATATTAATATGCCAAATCTTAATGGATTACAGACATTAAAAATTATGCGTCAGGAAAATATAAATAAAAAAGTTATAATGGTTACACTTTATGATGATATTGATTATTTAATAAAGGCTCTTGATTATAAATGTAATGGTTATGTTTTAAAAAATTCAGATTTTGCTATTTTAAAGGACGCTATTGACAGCGTTGAAAAAAATGAGATTTATGTAGAACCTAGTCTTACAGTAATGCTTAATTCAAGCCTTGCAAGGAGAGATGTTAAGAAATCTATGATAGATTCTCTTACAAAGAGGGAACTTGAAATATTAAAGCTTATTGCACAGGGACTTCTTAATAAAGAAATTGCAGCAATGTTAAATATTAGCGAAAGAACAGTTAAAAATCATATATCAAATATATTTAAGAAAATTGATGTATCAGATAGAACACAGGCTGCAGTTTTTGCAATTAAAAATGGAATAGTTGAGATTAAGTAATTAATTATATATAATTGATATGTATATGGATGAGATTTGTAGGTCAAGTCTCATCTTTTTTTATGTTTGTTATTATATATGTTATTATATATGTGTGCTATTATATAAAACTTATGTTTATAAAAAATTTATGACTGTCTAATGTATTAAAAAAAATAAAGAAAAAATTATATAATATACAACAAAAAATAAATATTGTGTGTTATAATTATTAATGGTATTGAGTTATATTTAATTAATGAAAATGCTAATGTGATATGTATTCTTTAGATGTTTCACGTGAAACATCTTATGTGATATTTATAAGTTATATATATGTTTCACGTGAAACATTATTGGTTGTGGCAGCTGAATAAATATATGCAAGTAAATGCAAGAACGCGAACATATATGGAAATCGAGGAGTTATGGGGAGAATAATAGCAATAGCAAATCAGAAGGGTGGCGTAGGCAAAACTACGACAGCAATTAACCTTTCAGCATGTCTTGCTGAAAAAGGTCAAAGAGTTCTAGTTGTAGATATAGATCCGCAGGGAAATACGACAAGTGGATTGGGGATAGCAAAGGACAATGTAGATAATACAATATATGAAGTTATGTTGCAAGAAATTGATATATCTGATGCAATATGTAAAGATATATTTGAAAATCTTGATATCATTCCATCTAATGTAAATCTTGCCGGGGCAGAGATTGATTTGATTGATATTGAAAATCGAGAATATATTTTAAAAAATGCAATTAATACAGTAAGAAATAATTATGATTATGTTATATTGGATTGTCCCCCATCACTAAGTATGCTTACTGTAAATGCGATGACAGCAGCTGATACTGTATTAGTTCCAATTCAATGTGAATATTATGCGTTGGAAGGTTTGACTCAGCTTATACATACAATTAATCTTGTAAAGAAAAAATTGAATCCACTTCTTGAACTTGAAGGTGTTGTATTTACAATGTATGATTCGAGAACAAATTTGTCACTTCAGGTTGTAGAGAATGTTAAAGATAATTTAAAACAGAATATTTATAAGACAATCATACCTAGAAATATCAGACTTGCAGAAGCACCAAGTCATGGATTGCCGATTAATAAGTATGATACAAAATCATCAGGAGCTGAGAGTTATAGGATGCTTGCAGATGAAGTTATGAGTAGATGATTACATATGTCTTATTAAATTGAAAGTGATATAACAAAATTATTAAATGAGTTGGAGGAAATATATAAATGGCAGTTAGCAAAAAAACCTCATCCAGTAAAAGTTCATCAAAAGGACTTGGTAAAGGATTGGGACGTGGAATTAATGCTTTGATTCCGGAAGAGCCAGCAGAAACAAATGAAAAAGTAATAGTTAAAGAAGTTGTGGTTAAAGAGCCGGCAGAGACAAAGGTAAGATTATCTCAAGTTGAGCCAAATAGAGAACAGCCAAGAAAAATGTTTGATGAAGATGCCCTTATTGAATTATCTGAATCAATTAAACAGTATGGTGTATTACAGCCATTACTTGTGCAGAAAAAGGATAATTATTATGAAATAATTGCCGGTGAGAGAAGATGGAGAGCAGCAAAACTGGCAGGAGTCAAAGAAGTGCCGGTTATTATAAAAGATTATTCTGACCAGGAAGTAATGGAAATTGCTCTTATTGAAAATATTCAGAGAGAAGATTTGAATCCAATTGAAGAGGCACAGGCATATCAGAGACTTATAAAGGATTATCGTTTAAAGCAGGATGAAGTTGCTGAAAAGGTATCTAAATCAAGAGCAGCAATTACTAATTCGTTGAGATTATTAAAGCTTGATTCTAGAGTTCAGGAAATGGTTATGGAAGGAAAATTAAGTAATGGCCATGCGAGAACTATTATTGGAATTGAAGATGGTGATAAGCAATATATGATTGCACAAAAGATTTTTGACGAAAAGCTTAGTGTGCGTGAAGTAGAAAAACTTATGCGAGATCTTGATAAACCTGAAAAACCAGTAAAACAGGCACCAGAAAATGATTTTATTTACAGAGACCTTGAAGATAAATTCAGCAAAATATTAGGCAGTCAGGTTGCAATAAAAAACAAAAATAATAATAAGGGCAAAATTGAAATTGAGTATTACTCTCAGGCAGAATTAGAAAGAATATATGAGATGCTCAAAAAAACACAGGAATAAGGTTTGCTTCGCAAAACAAGGAGGCAATCCTCTCCTCACATGAGGTATAGTGCATCAAAGATGCACATTGGGATTTTGCTTCGCAAAACAAGGAGGATAAGAGATAAGATGATTGATTTTTATGGCTTGTTTTCTGTAGATGCTGCATATGTATTTACGGGAATGGCGGCAGTAACGTTGATTTCGCTAATCATAGCGATTATATCTATATGCAAAACTTCATCAATGAAAAAGAAATACAAGGAATTCATGGGTGGAAGTGATGGAACATCTATAGAAGAACTTATAAAGGGTAATCTGGAAGATGTTAATCAGATTAAAGAACTATCTATTGAGAATGAAAACAATATAAAAGATATATATGAAAAAATGGAATATACATTCCAGAAGATTGGCGTTGTTAAGTATGATGCATTCCATGAAATGGGCGGAAAACTCAGTTTTGCATTATGTATGCTTGATAAGCTGAATAACGGATATCTTGTAAATGTTATGCATAGTAATAATGGTTGCTTTGCTTATGTTAAAGAGATTGTTGATGGTCAGTCTTATATTGAACTTGGCGAAGAGGAACAAAAAGCTCTTGATGAGGCAGTTGCAGGAAGAACCGGCGACGCCATACTTGGCAAAAAGGTTAATGAAATGCTTGAAAATAGTGGAAAAAATAAGTAAAATGGTGCATAATATCAAAGGATATAAATTAGTTTGTGGATAGCACTGTTTCACAAATGAAGATAAGCGTATGTTTCACGTGATGTATTATTTTAGATTATAAATATTAAGAAGACAGTGCAGAAATGAGGAAAAATGTTAGATTTGAAATTTGTCAGAGAGAATCCTGACATTGTTAAACAGAATATTAAAAATAAATTTCAGGATAGAAAGCTTCCGTTAGTTGATGAAGTTATTGAACTTGATGCAAAGGCAAGAGCAGTTAAGACAGAAGCTGATGAACTTCGTGCAAACAGAAATAAGCTTTCTAAGCAGATTGGTGCTTTAATGGGACAGGGAAAGAAAGAAGAAGCAGAAGCTGTTAAGGCTCAGGTTAATGCAGATGCTGACAGATTAAAGGAACTTGAAGCACAGGAAAGTGAACTTAATGCAAAAGTAACTGAGATTATGATGACGATTCCTAACATAATTGATCCTAGTGTTCCAATTGGTAAGGATGATAGCGAAAATGTTGAAATTGAAAAATTCGGTGAACCTGTAGTTCCTGATTTTGAAGTACCATATCACACAGAAATCATGGCCAAATTTAATGGTATAGACCTTGATTCAGCAGGCAAGGTGGCAGGTAATGGATTCTATTACCTTATGGGTGACATTGCAAGACTTCATTCAGCAGTAATTTCTTATGCAAGAGATTTCATGATTGACAGAGGCTTCACATACTGTGTACCTCCATTTATGATAAGAAGTAATGTTGTTACAGGCGTTATGAGTTTTGATGAGATGGATGCCATGATGTACAAGATTGAAGGTGAAGATCTTTATCTTATCGGTACAAGTGAACATTCAATGATTGGTAAGTTTATTGATACAATTACACCAGAATCAGAACTTCCTAAGACTCTTACAAGTTATTCACCATGTTTCAGAAAAGAAAAAGGTGCTCATGGTATTGAGGAGAGAGGTGTATACAGAATTCATCAGTTCGAAAAGCAGGAAATGATTGTTGTATGCAAGCCGGAAGACAGCAAGATGTGGTTTGATAAACTTTGGAAGAATACAGTTGATTTATTCAGAAGTCTTGATATTCCTGTAAGAACTCTTGAGTGCTGCTCAGGCGATCTTGCAGATTTAAAAGTTAAATCTATCGATGTTGAAGCATGGTCTCCAAGACAGAAGAAATATTTTGAAGTAGGTTCATGTTCTAACCTTGGCGATGCACAGGCAAGAAGACTTAAAATCAGAGTTCAGGATGAAAACAAGAATAAGTATTTTGCACATACTCTTAATAACACGGTTGTTGCACCACCAAGAATGCTTATCGCATTTCTTGAAAATAACCTTCAGGCAGATGGAAGCGTAAGAATTCCTGAAGTTTTAAGACCATATATGGGTGGTAAATCTAAGCTTGGCGAATAATGGACACCACATTAATATATATGTATAAATATTAATATTAAATAAACAAAGTAAACAATTTATTGAAATGCATTTTAATATATGATATATTTTGTAGTTGGTAAATACTGTGAGCAATACATTTTGCCCACAGTATTTTTATGTTATATCAGTGTAAAAATGAATGAACTTGTGCGGATGTATCTGACTGACGTAAGCATAGTGGATTAGTAAGTATATTACATCTGTAAAGGTTGTAAAAATAGCTAAAATATGATAAATTATACACATAAGCAGAGGTGAATTTGTTTTGAACAGTTTTAGACAAATGGAGGGCAGAACAGTTCTATGAGGTTGGTTAAGATTGATGATTTAAATGGGAGCGAAGTACTTGCTGTTCCGATAATGTCTGCCAAAGATCAGGTTTTAATACAGTCTGACACGGTACTGCGTGGAGAGTATATTGATAAACTGCGTAAGTATAATATTCCATCTGTATACATAAAAGATGATGTAAAATTTGACGTTGAAGAAACTCTTCAAAATTCAAAAAAGGTTGTTGAGAGTATACTTGAGCGTCATATTTATAAACATAATGATGAATTAAAAAGAATAGGTGAGCAGGCTAACAAGATTATTGACAGTGTATTATCTGAACCTGAGGTACTTGAGTCAGTAACAGATATAAGAAATATTAGTACAGATATGTATTCACATTGTATTAATGTATGTGTGCTTTCTACGATTCTGGCATTAAGATTAAAGATGAATGAGCGTCAGGTGCGTAATGTTTCCATGGGTGCGATACTTCATGATATAGGATTGAAGTATATACAGGTTCCGTATATTGATATCAGTGTTTCACAGATGAGAGCATCAGACGTTCCGGAATATAAGAAACATACTATTTATGGATATAGCTCTATTCAGGAAGAAGAGTGGATTTCAGATGTTTCAAAGGAGATTATTCTTCTTCATCATGAACAGGTTGATGGAGAAGGATTTCCATTTAAACAGAAGGGCGACAAATTAAAATCAGAAGTTAAGATTGTTTCAATATGTGATGATTATGACAGTCTTATAAGCGGAATTGGTAATAAGAAGATTAAGGTTTATCAGGCAATTGAGTATATTCGTGTTAATGCAGGTAAGAAGTATGATTCTACTATAGCAGCAAAGTTCCTTGAGACGATTGCATGGTATCCTGTTGGAATAAAGGTTGTTCTTAATGATGGTGATGTCGGAATAGTAATAAGACAGAATAAAGATTCAACTGACAGACCGGTAATAAAAATGCTTACTCATGCAGATGGAAGTGAGTATAATCCACAGACAGAGATAGATTTGTTAAAAAAACTCACATTGTTTGTTGTTGATACATTGTAGGAATGAGGAATATATGAATTTATATTTAAGTGCCATTGGATTTTCAGATATGGATTTAATGAAAGAGTCAAGATTTATCAAGGCGGCTGTCAGACAATGTATTGATGAGGGATACATATTAAAAAATGAATCATTAAAACGTGGGGTTGCTGTTGTAAGGGTAAGTGAGTCGGCAGGGATATATATTTTTGGAAGATACGAAGGAAAGAAGTTCGTATATGAATATTATTACCCATTTATAATAGGAAATAAAATCTCTGAAAATGATGAGCTTACAATAGAAAGGCATGTTGATAAGGAATCATATTCTATTGTATGTGATGAATCGCGGACAGGTGTGACCCTTATTTTTTATTTACAAAATGTCATGGATTATATGAATTATGTAACTAGCCGTCCTGATTATATAAAAGGTTCATTTAATCCGGATACAAGGAATGCTATTGCAAAATGTCCTATAAAAAATACACCGGTGGTATTGTCAGCACTTTCACTTGGTGGTATGATTCTTTTGCCGATAGATAAAAACAGTCGTAAATCAGCTAAAAATACAGAAGCTGAAAAAAAGCGAAGAAAGCTTATTGCAGCGGCAAAAAATGGTGACGAAGAAGCAAGGGAGAGTCTTACAATTGAAGATATTGATACATATACAAAGATTTGTCAGAGGATTATGTATGAAGATGTATTTTCAATTGTTGATTCAACATTTATGCCGTGCGGAGTTGAATGTGACCAGTATTCGGTAATAGGTGAAATTCTTGAGTTATCAAAAGAGCGTAATTCTTATACGGGAGAGAATATATATATTATGAATCTTGAATGTAATGATGTTGAATTTACGCTGGGGATAAATGAAAAACATTTACTCGGGGAACCTATGGTAGGCAGACGTTTCAAAGGGCAGATATGGCTTCAGGGAAATGTTAAATTTAACAAATAACAAAAATAAAATGACAGGAGAGAAATGCTATGAAAAGGTTAAGAGGTATAGGCGTACAGCTTGTTATATTTTTTATAATTGCAATCAGTATTCCTACATTCATGTTGGCAATTGATGTTGTTGTTACAACAAAGTCAACGCAGAGAAGTAATATGCAGCTTACAAGTGAGCAGACACTTCAGGAGACAAAGAAAGGTTTTGAGACTTATTTAAAAACACTAAGTCAGCCTATCGATTTGCTTACACGTAAAAATGAAGTTAAGCATCTTGAAGATCAGGGAACTATTGATGATAATGTAAAAGCAATTCAGGATTCACTTTGTGCATCAGTTAAGGTTACAAGCGGTGCAAAGAGAGCATTCTTTACAACAAAGACTGGATATAAGATTACAGGCTGGGTTGAGCCAAATCCTGCAAATGGTAAAACAACTAATAAGAAAACAGTTGTGACTAATGCCAATGATACATCAAAAGTATGGTATAAGAACAGTATCGGTCTTGCTGCAAGAAATAATGTTTACGCATATATGAGCGACCCATATAAAGACAGCGAGACAGGTGATACAATTTTTACTGTTTCACAGGAAATTAAGTATACAAACAATGAAAATTACGGCGTTGTGGGTATGGATATTGATTTTTCAGAAGTAACAGAGTATGTTCAGAATATTGGTCTTTTAAATACTGGTTATGTTCTTCTTGTTGACAGCAACGGACAGGTTATCGTTGATAATGAAAGAAATACATATTGCAGCGGAAGTGTTACATCACTTGGCTTCTGGGATAAGTTAAACAGTTACAAAGGCAGCGAAAATGAATATGGCATCAATATTTTCTCAGAAAAGATTAATGGTGAAAATGTAGAAGTTATCGCTACAAAGGATGAGGTAACAGGATGGACACTTGTTGGTTTTGTAAGTGATAAAGAAACTGCTTCAGTTGTTTCAAAGATTACAAATGCTACAGTAAGAACAGGTGTTGTTTCATTTATAATCGGTATTATAATTGCTATTCTTGTAACTATGACATTTACAAAAGAAATCAAGAAGATTAACGGTGTTATGAAGAGTGTAGCTTCTGGAGATCTTACACAGAGAATTCCTATAAGAAAGAAGAACGAATTTGGTACACTTGAGAATAACTTTAATGAAATGGTAGATAATGTATCTGTACTTATAAAAGATGTGGAAGAACATTCAGAAGTTATTATTAAGTCTTCAGAAAATATTTCAGAAATCAGCAAGACTACAACTGAGACTGTAAATCAGGTATCAGAAGCTATACAGAGTGTATCTACAGGTGCTGTAGGACAGGCTGAGAGTACAAGCAATGCTACTAAGGAAGTTGAAAATCTTGCAGAAAAACTTCATGAGACTAAGGCATATGTAAGTGATATTAATGATATGTCAGTTGAAACACAGAAGTTAAGTAATCAGGGTATTGAGATTGTTGATAACCTTATCGGTAAGGCACAGCAGTCTATTGATAATTCAAGACTTTCTAAGGAAGTTATGAAGGAAATGGTTGAAAGTATCGAAAAGATTAACTTCATTTCAAATGCGATTACAGAGATTACAGAGCAGACAAATCTTCTTTCGCTTAATGCAAGTATTGAGGCTGCAAGAGCCGGTGAGAGCGGACGTGGATTTGCTGTTGTTGCTGATGAAATCAGAAAGCTTGCTGAACAGTCACAGGCTTCTACAGATGAGATTAAGCAGATTGTAAATGAGATTTCAGAAAAGTCACAGCTTGTTGAGAAGACTCTTGATGAGACAGATGACATTATAACAGAACAGAATATGTCAATTCAGGATACTAAGAACCTGTTTAATACAATTTCTAATTCAGTTAATGCACTCAAGGAAGGTCTTGATAATATTACAAATCTTAATACTCAGATGGATGACGGCAGACAGAGCGTTATCGAGAAGATGGAAGATGTTGCTGCAATTTCAACAGAAACAGCAGCAGCAGCAGAAGAGGTTACTGCTTCAGCAGAAGAAGTAAATGCTACAATGCACAACCTTAACCAGTGCACAATCGAGCTTGATGAGATTGCTGTCGCATTGAAAGAGTCAATTGACAAGTTTACTCTTGAATAAGATTGTGAGCCAAATTTTATGTGATGATGGTGATTTAATTGTATTTGACCATGTAAGTAATATATGATACAATAATTGGTATGTTAATGAGGAGTAATCTTTATTGGCATACCAATTTTGTTCTCGTAGTTAAATGGATATAACGAGCGCCTCCTAAGGGTCAGGTGGAGCAATCCCCTTTTGGAAGCGATTTATGAAATAAATTTGAAAATTGCTCCATTACAATTAAATAAGTCTCAGTACCTCAGTAGGATAGAGGGTTCGCCTCCTAAGCGAAACGTCGCAGGTTCGATTCCTGTCTGGGACGCCAGCAAACAACGCTGAAAGCCTTGATTTATCGAGGTTTTCAGCTTCTTTTGTTTTTGGCTTATAACCTGTCGGATAAGAACATATTCAATTTATATTTTGCAATTTCTTTTGATTTTCAGAATTTGTAATTCGATATTTTTATGACTGTTTGAGTAGAAGAGTTTGCTAACACTTTTTTTATTTTGAAAAAATATCAGCAGATTTTTGAAGATTTGCTAACACTTTTGAAAAATTACTTTGAAGCTGATTGTTTCAAAAGCATTGCTTTCATCTCTGGCGTAAGTGATTTTAAAAGCTGTAAAAGCTCCATATCACTGTCTGATAAGCCGTTGCTTTCTGGCTGAACTTCCTCATTTTGTGGTTGCATTTCTGAATCATGGTTTAGAGTGGAATAAAATTGTTCGTCCATCTTTTGAGCATTGTAACGTCTATCTTCGTCTATGATTTCTGAATAAACGTCTGTAACCATTTCTGCTTCTGCATGACCTGTATCGCCTTGTACCGATTTTACATCGCCGTTGGTCATTTTCAATTTGTATCCTGTGGATAAATGACGCAGACTGTGGAAAACAACTTTTTCATAGCCATTTTGTTCGCATAACTTTTGAAATCTGTCTCTCACAATTCTACTTTCAACGGGATTTCCATTTTCCAAAGCTATAACAAGGTTGTAATTGTTATAAGCGTCTCCTAGAAATTCCTGTAATTCCTTTTGGTCTTTTTGATATTGCACCAGCAATTCTGCAACTGTCTTTGGCAACCATACGGTACGATTACTTGTTTCTGTCTTTGGTGTCTTTAATACAAGCCTTGTTGTGCAATGTGGCTTTTGTGTCGGAAAAATCTTGATAATATCTTTTTCCTTTAATTTCTGCATAGCTTGTGCATTTACTCTGGAAAGCTCTTTGTTGATGATTACCCTTGCGTTATTCGTTGCAATGGATTGTTCATCAATAATCACATCTTCCCATGTAAGACCTGTAATTTCTCCAATACGCATTGAGCAGGAAAACGCCAAATGCATACAGATAGTTAATAAATCGTCGTCTGACTGCTGAATTGCTTCACGGAATGTATCTACACTCCAGACTTTTCTTTTTACCTTAGGAACTTTAGGAAGCGTTGCTAATGAAGCAGGGTTACGCTTGTTGGTATCAATATATTCCCAACGGATTGCTTGATTTAATGCACAGCGTATAATGTCGTGTATTTTCTTGATATTGGCAGGTTGTACGCAACGTCCCGTAGCTTTTCTGTTAGCTCTGGGTACTTCTGGAACACTCAATAAATCGTTGTAGTAGGCAGATAATTTCTTTGTGGTAATCTCATTTAACTTCCAATCCCCGATAAGTGGATTGATGTAATTTTCGATAGTACCGACCTTACTACTAAATGTACTAGGCGACCATTTTGACGTACCATAGAGATTGACAAATATTTTTAAAAAGTCACAAAGCGTAATATCTTCATCGGTACTATCAAGTTCTTTTTTCGATTCATCAATCTGGCGTGCAAACTGTTCCTCTAAGGGAACAATCACATAACCATATTTTTCTTGATAATACTCAACAAATGCTTTTCTCTGCTTTGCTTCTTTCTTTGTCTCTAACGTATCCCATTTCTGTTTACGTTCTCCTGCATTGTCTAAATACCAGTAAATAACGGAAAATGTTGATTTTCTTTTTTTGATTGAAGCCATAATATATTCTCTCCTTAACAGTTAATTTTGATTTAACCATTTATCGAAAGAATCTTTAGATACCCGTATGGCTCTACCAGCACGAACATAAGCGAACTGTCCACTTTTAACCAATGCGTAAGCCACTTTTTTACTCACACATAATTGTTCTGCAATTTCCTCTACTGTATATGTCTTTTTCTCCTTTTTAGGAGTTTCTGTATTTGATGTATCACTTATCACGAGTAATAATAACTCCTTTCCGTGTGATAACAGCAAAATACATACGTTTAACAAGGTCATTATAGCATATCAATAACTCTTGCGGATATGTTTTTTGCCGTTGCTAACACTTTTGCTAATACTTTTTATATGCAGACAAATGGCTTTGGCAAGCTCCACTGGTATCTCAACCATTCCCATTCCTGTGGGCTGAACCGTGTCATACGGGTGTATCATTATCCTGTGTTGCAGGTCATGGCAGAACGACTTTTCCAACGGTCGCTCCCAGATCATTGCATGAATCGCTATCTCCCGATTGGAAAAGTCACGGCGTACAATTTCTGATGGCTCACTGCAAGCACAAACGTATCTGTCTGCATTATTCAGTTGTCAAAGAACTGTTAGGCTCTTGTCAGCCTGTATCAATTCATTTTTGCAAATGGACTGATACAGAATGATAAGAAAAAGCGGAACAGGAAAGAGGGGAGTTTATTAAATCATGCTCCGCTCAAATATTACTTAATGTTCGTCTATTTCAAATTCACATATCATTTTCAAAAGGGCTTCTCTGATACGTCCCTTTAATTCCATATCAACCACAATGTATACGTTGCCGTATTCATCGTAAAACGGGCGTAAACAGCATTTTGATATATAGGCTTCATAGAACAGCAACAGCTTTTCTATGGCGTTTTCGTTACCGTCCACGGCTGATGATATGAGAAAAAATGATGGAAGTGTGTGTTGCTTATTCTTCATTTGTTTTCTTCTCCTTTAACTGCTTTCTGATTTCTTCAAGTGAATTTCTTCTGTGCCTATATGATGTGCTTCGGTTGATATTCAGCTTTTCGCCTATCTCCGAATCGCTCATATCCAAGAAGAAAAACATCAATACAATGTTCCGGCTTTGCTCCGGCAACTGTTTCAGTGCTTCTGCAAGTTCTTTATCAAGTACACGGATTTCTGTACCGCACACATCGAACGTTGTATATTCACTTTCGTAATCGTCCCATACAATCAATTTCTCAACAACAATCTCTGGAAGCTCACAAAAGGATACTTCCTTTGCCTGTCGTCTGGCTAATTCCTTGCGGTAGTTACGGACAATGCCTTTCACAACCTTTTTGAGCTTACAGTCAAACTGACATTGTATTGTCTTTTGGAAGTCTGATGGTTTCAAAATCACACCCCCTTTCGCTATGAAGTGAAAAGTATGTATCCCTCTTTCCGCACCATATCTGTACGGCAGGGTGTGATTTGTTGCAGGATTGAAAAAAAATTTATAAATATGAAAACAGCCTATTTGCACCAATAGCAAATAGACTGCTTTTAAAACATCTGATATATGAGTTTTTAATTCATGTTCAAGGGCTGATGATATACTAAGAAAAAGAGGAAATAAATTCGGTTGTCGGTATAGACTGCCTGTTTTACTTAGAATCACAAATTGCTCCTTGACCAGAGCAAGCCTGTGAAAATAGAAAAAGGACAGCTCTGGTTATACCCAAACCGTCCCTATATTTTTGGACATTATAAAAGAGATTACCCACAGAACGGTTTTTTTTATTTACCGAACGAGGTAATATTTTTACTTGAATTTACAGTGCATATAATATGAGTTTTTAACACATTCTAATCACATAACATGAAGTATAAACTCATGCTAGGTGATTAAAAATGAGAAAAAAGAAAGATACGCATAGCTTTGATTTTCGTCCTTTAGGACTGGCAATCAGAGAAGCCAGAGAGAAAGCAGGGCTTTCCAGAAATGATTTAGGCGATAAAGTCTTTTACGGAGAACGTCATATCGCAGATATTGAAAATATCGGAAAACACCCTAGCTTTCAGTTATTCCATGATTTAGTTACCATGTTCAATATATCTGTTGACGAGTATTTCTATCCAGCGAAGAATGTTGAAAAAAATACAGCCCGCCGTCAGATAGATTCGTCACTTGATTTATTGAGTGATAACGAATTAAAAATCATTCAAGGTACGATTGACGGTATCTTGAACAGCAGAGAGAATAAGAAGTGATTTGCTTCTTATTTTCTCTGTTTTTCTATACAGATTTTTTAACACTTATTTGTTGATCTGCTCCGCAGGTAACAAATTTTAATATGTTACTTTTTATTCTCTATGCAATTACATAAATCATCCACAAAATCAAATGTTGCTTTATCAAAACACTCAACAGCACCTAATGACTTTGCCATATTAAATATGTGTCTATCAACAGAAGTTGTCATTATACAGATGGGTATATTTTTTGTGAATTCATGTTGAAGTAATGCTGTACCTGTATCGTCTGGGAGATTATAATCAGTACAAATGAAATCATAAATATCCTTTTTTATTTCATCTAGAGCAGATTTTACTGAGCCGACACCTTTTACTTTATATCCTTTACCTTTGAGAACTTTACATAATAATTCTCTATAAGTAGCTGAATCTTCTACAATCAATATATTTTTCATAAGCACCTCTTACATAAAAGTGAGTATTAAGCCCAAAATTAAAATACCAACCATAAGTAGCCCCCAAAAGCCACAAATACATAAAGCAATAATTGAAAATACATCTCTACGTTTTGGGTTTTTTACTACTGAAATTGAAAGACCTAAACCCAATAATATTGAAATTACATTTAATGCTGTTAATCCCATTTGAAGCCCACCTGTAATTTTTTCTGAAAAAAGGGAAATCAATAATGTGATAAATGGTAACAGCGAAATGACCAATGCAACAACGCTTAATTTACTTTTTTTCATTTTATATTACCTCATTTCTTTTCTTCCAAAGTATTTAACAGAAACACATAGTGCAAGTGCTGATATGATTACAGCACACGGTACAAACGGAAATAGTGATATTGTACCTCCTGTTCCCGCCGTTGTTACAGTATGTAATGCATCTGATACGACATAACCGCTATAACAATAAGGGTACATTAACCACAAAGGTGTATTAGCAATTAAAACTCCCGGAATTATTAAGAGCAAATTTAATCCCATAGACAATAGTGGTTTTTCAAATAGTACAGTAATCGTCCACATACAAGCAATAGCTGGAACCATTGTCACAAATAATTTTACTGTCCATGTTAGTAAATAAAAAACGGGAATAGTTTCAGTTACATTCATTATTTTAGTAGCGATAACACCTGCAATAATGAATGAACTGAAAAATATAAGTAACTCAATTGCTAAAAAGCTCAATAATACCAAGAACTTTGTCAATGCAAGTTTTCCTTTACTAACGGGCAAAGCAAGCATTTTTAATATGCCATTATTCTTTATTTCTCTGTTGGCAATCATAACACAAACAACTACCATTGAGAATGGAAGTAAATAATATCCAAAAAGTAATGCACTTTGAATGAACATTGCCGACCAAGCGTCTGTATATTCTGGCGTCATATACATACTAATACTAGATACGCCAGAAACTACAACTAAGATAGGCGGAATTAAAAGTAAAGGTAAAATCATAGACCTTTTTACTTTCATAAATTCTATTTTTATCAATTCAATGATTGACATACTATTTCCTCCTTTATTCATAATGTTTTATTTTACCAAGATACCAGCCAATTACGAAGAATATGATTGTTTCAACAAACCCTAAAATTAAAACATTTATATCAATACTTGCCGTAGAAGCCACCGCAGGTTTCATCATTAGTACAAATGGATTGATAAGAAATAGGGACATATCTGAAAGCGACATTGCCATACCGCTAAAAAATCCTGCAACGCCAATACCTAATGTAAACCATATATTTTCACATCGTGATGATACCA
Organism: Lachnospira hominis (ex Hitch et al. 2025); assembly: GCF_040096395.1. Taxonomy (NCBI): domain Bacteria; kingdom Bacillati; phylum Bacillota; class Clostridia; order Lachnospirales; family Lachnospiraceae; genus Lachnospira; species Lachnospira hominis (ex Hitch et al. 2025). Next base: position 37,738 of record NZ_JBBMES010000015.1, read on the forward strand.
AGAGCATAAATGCTAATACTGGTAAAGTTGAAACAAAGCAATATCCTGTATATTTAACAAGTGTTAATAATTCAAAAGTTCCACTAGGCAAAAATATATTTCCAATAATACACAAAGCTCCGTTCTGCAAGACGATACAAACAGCAAGCAAAACAAACAATATATAAAATTTATTTTTGAAAATAGATGATGTCTTGAAAGGAAGCATATACATCTTTTTAATTGCATTTCCTTGAAATTCGATATTATATGTTAAAGTTGTCGCTACGATAATGCCAAACATATTAAGAATCATAATCATTCCGTAAAGCTGTGTCAGCAAAACATCCATAGGTGGAAGCGGTAAGTTTAACAAAACATCTTTGCGAACTATAAAATTTGCAAAAGCATATAATGCACCAAGAAGTCCAACAATCGGTAACACTTCTAATATCCCAGTACGTTTACATTTTTTTAATTCTACGGTTAAATTTCTCATAATTTTAACCTCTGCTTTCTGTTGGCGTTATCCTCATCAATCATGGATAAAAACATTTCTTCTAAATTATCATTTTCAAAACCAGCTTGATGTGCCGTCAATTTCAAATCATCAAGACTTCCTTCAAATAGTAATTTTCCGTGATTTAAAATACCAATGTCGTCAGCTAGTAACTCAATTTCTGATAACATATGTGATGAAATCAGAACCGTACAGTCATATCTTTTTGGAAGTGATTTAATTAGGTTGCGAATTTCATGGATACCTGCTGGGTCTAAGCCGTTTGTTGGTTCATCTAAAATTAAAACTGGTGGTTCGCCAAGCAAAGCAGAAGCAAGTCCTAAACGTTGTTTCATTCCTAAAGAATATTTTTTCGCCAAGCGATTACCAAATTCAGATAATCCTACTAATTCTAATGCTTCATCAACGCTAGTCGCTGGAAGTCCTAAAATTCTACGAATAATATCAAGATTTTCTCTACCTGTTAAATTTGGATAAAATGACGGGGATTCAATAAAAGAACCGATTTTTTTCAAAATTTGAACACGATTATTCGGAAAAGTCAAGTTATCTATTTGGAACTCTCCATCGGTAGGTGCAGTTAATCCCAAAAGCATTTTCATAGTTGTAGATTTTCCGGCACCATTTGGACCGAGAAATCCGTAAATACTACCTTTCTTAATGTGTAAAGACACATGGTCTACGGCGGTAAACGCTTTGTATGTTTTTGTTAAATTTTTAGTTTCAATCATGTTTTTCATAATTGTTGCTCCTTTCTTCATACTCACAATATAAAACACCTACATTACAGCCACATTCTCTCTACCTTACATTTACCTTACAAATGAGAAAATGACTGTTTAACTTTTTTCAGAATGTTATAATAGGATAAAGAAAAATAAAGAGGGTGTGACAAGCAAATGAAAGATACATACTTAAAATCAAAAAAAGTATTGATAGTTGATGATGAAGAAAGTTTAAGAAGTATGCTCATTACCATATTAGAAGATGAAAACTTTTTTAATATTATTACCGCTGATTGTGTAAAATCAGCTTTGGAAATCTGCCAACAGGAAAAACCAGATATAGCCATATTAGATGTTATGCTTCCAGACGGAAACGGTTTTGAGCTTATGGACGCACTAAGAAGTTTCACTAATATTCCAGTAATATTTTTGACTGCAAAAGATGATATACAAGATAAATATTCTGGTTTTGGGCTAGGAGCTGACGATTATATAACAAAACCCTTTATGCCAAAAGAACTTATATTTCGCCTAAATGCTGTATTACGCAGATGTTATAAGGAAGATAGCCCACTTATAGAATTGCGTGATTGTAAAATTGATTTAGCTAATGCACAGGTTATATGGGAAGATAAGATTTTACCTCTTACTGCAAAAGAACATGATATTTTAGAAGCACTTGTACGAAATGCTAACCACATCGTAACAATAGACGCTCTTTGTGAAGCTGTATGGGGCGACAATCCATTTGGATATGGAAATTCACTACTTGCTCATATTCGACGCATAAGAGAAAAAATTGAAATTACCCCCTCAAAACCAAAATCACTAGTAACTGTTAAAGGATTGGGATATAAAATAAATGTGGAGAGCAGGTTATAATAATGCGGAATTTTGGAAAATTTATTAGTAAACATTTATTCATATACTTGTCAGTAATAATCCTTATAGTGGTTTTTGATTTACTGCTTTTCTTCCTAGCTTTTAATGGTACTGTCAACAGTATAAGCGAAGATAATCCTGTCCAAACATTAGAAAAAGTATCTAATAATCTTACTATCCAAGATGGAAAATATATATTAAATAATAGGTGTCAAAAAGATTTAATTACAAACAACATCTGGGGAATTGTAATAGATAATAGCGGTAATGTAATCTGGCAATACAATCTACCAGAAGAAATACCACTTAAATATTCATTACAAGACGTTGCCACCTTTTCTAAGGGGTATATCAAAAATTATCCCGTATTCACATGGAAGCAAGAAAATGATTTATTGGTATTAGGTTATCCAAAGAACAGTTATTCAAAATTTGTGACTAACTATCTTCCTTTATCAGCAATGCAGAAAACTCCCATTATTCTTTTTATTATGTTGGTATCAAATGTAACTATTCTGTTTATTGTATATTATTTATCAAAACGAAATGTAATGCTGAAAGTTGCTCCTATTCTCAATGGATTAGATAAGCTGTCTCATGGCGAAACAGTTGTCCTTAATATAAATGGGGAATTGGAAGATATTGGAAAACGTATTAACGAAACATCATTGCAATTAGACAAGCAAAATAAAGCGAGAGCAAACTGGATAAGTGGCGTTTCACATGATATACGAACACCGCTTTCCATGATTATGGGGTATGCAGATAGAATAACTTCTTCATTAGATGTTGAGGAAAACACCAGAAAACAAGCAAATATTATCAAAATCCAAAGTGTTAAAATTAAAAATTTGGTTCAGGATTTGAACCTTGTGAGTCAATTAAATTATAATGTTCAGCCAGTTAAACAAACGCCTGTTCATTTATGTAAAATGATACGAGAAATTGTCGTTGAGTATCTAAATAACAATCTAAATAACAAATTTGATTTTGAATTAAATTTAGACTGTAATACAGAACAAATCTCTATTATAGGAGATGAAAGATTGTTATATCGAGCAATACAAAATATTATTTCTAACAGTATCAATCATAATGAAAATGGTTGTACAATCTCAGTTAGTTTAGCTGTAAACAGAAACAATTTAATATTGGTAATCAGTGATAACGGAAAAGGAATATCAGAAGAAAAATTACAAAAAATACAGTCAACACCTCATTATCTGCAAAGTACAGATGAAAGGTTAGATTTACGGCATGGTTTAGGGCTTCTTCTGGTGAAAGAAATTATTTCTATTCATAATGGAACTGTATCTATTTCAAGTGCATTAAATAACGGATTTTCCACGACTATTTCCTTGCCCATAAAAAATCAATGATAAAACCGTAGCTTGTATTTTACATTAGAATGTTATCTTACAGGCTACGGTCTTTTGTGGTATCATTTATTCTACAATCTTCCAGTTATCGTCCTTATGAAGTACTAGATTATACTGTGAGATTTGTGTCATTTTCGACTTGTTATCCAGATATTTCACAGACACACTGACCTTGAGGTTGTTGCTGTCTTTGGTAAAGACAGCGTTTACCAGTTCTGAAAATACATAGTCGCCGGAGACAGGAGCAAGCACTCCGGCTTTAACATAATAGGCAAGTTCTTTTTCCGTAGCTGTCGGATAGAGCTTAAAGAATGTTTCCAAGAAAGCGGTAGCGTCCTTGACTGTATCGGAGCTGACACTGACATCGGCTTCCTGTGCTTTCGGTTCATACTTTGATTTCTGTACTGCCGGAGCGAGGGTAGGATTCTGGGTAATGACCATTGCACCGTCCTTATCCACATGAACTGTTACAGTGTAATTTTCTGTGACTGCCTGTGTCTGTTCTCCCTCTTTTACCTGCTGATCTACTTCGTAGGCAACGGTAAAATCGTCCGTTCCAGACTGCTTTACATTCCAGACCAGCACATTTGTAACGGTCGCACTGGTTGGTATGTCCGTTCTGATGGTATCGGCGTTCAAATCCTGTAATTCTTTGGTAAGGTATTTACTGATTTCCGTTGTCCTTGCTTCAATGGCTTCCTTGCTGGTATCCCATGAATAGTAGGCTTTCGCAAAGTTCTTGACGAAATTCTCAATACCGTTGGTATCGTTCAATCTTAGTTGAATGACTTCTTTTTCATGTACCGTGTGGGTGTCAATGGCGGTAAAGTTCTTATACACACCAAAACTGGTGCTTGCTAAAAGCACCGCCCACAACAGCAGGACAGACTTTTTATGTGTCCCGACTTTCATGGTACGCACTTTCTTATTCTTAGGTGCTTTCTCTGTTTTTTCTTTCTTCTTAAACATATTTCAAGTCCTTTCTATTGTTTGATTCTTCCGGCACAAATGATGTGCTGTTGCCAGTAGGCAGAGGTCAAATCGGTATAGCCGATTGGATTTCCGGCATGATACATCTGATTGTTTCCCACATAGATTCCTACATGGGTAACATAGTCGCTGGTATTGTAAGTGGAATGGAAAAAGACCAAATCGCCAGCCTGTGCCTGTGACAATGGGATATGCTGGGTTGCGTCATACTGTGCCTGTGCAGTTCGTGGCAAGCTGATTCCGGCTTTTCCGTAGCACCACTGGGTAAGACCAGAACAGTCAAAAGAGGTGTTCGGGTTACTGCCACCGTAGACATATTTCCAGCTTTGATACTTCAATGCTTCATTCATAACCGCCTGTACCGTTTCGTTACTGAACTGCTTCACGGTCAGATATTGGTTGACCAGCTCCACATAGAACATATTCCCGTAGTTATAACGCCAGCCACCATTTTTGCTGACCGCTATCGGGTTCGTATAGGTCACTTTTGTACCGCCGGATTTATTCTTTGCGAAATTCTCTGCAAGGTTGAAGCTGTGCTTTTTCCCGTTCTTCGCCACATAGTCTGCATAGCCACCACCATAGTTATAAGACTGAATGACCACGTTAATGTCCGTCATGCCTTTTGCTTTACAGGAAGAAAGCAGGGACGCAAAATATTTACACCCCTGCTTAATAGATTCTTCCGTACTTAATGAGTTTGGCGGTAGTCCCAGACTTTCGCTGGACTGCATGACATCGGTAGCCGTACCGCCACTTTCTATCTGTATGATGGCAAGCAGGACGTTCACATACTCCGAGATACCGTTTTCTCTGGCGTATTTTTCTACCATCGGCTGATGTTTGAGGACATCGGCTGACAGGTTCATGCCAGAATAGACAGGCGAATAGCTGTTGGAACTGTCGTCATCTTCGCCGGAAATCAATATCCCGAAAAAGAGGACAATAGAGAAAAGGACAGGAAATATCGTACCTATGATAAGGATACGTTTTAATCTCATTTCTTCCGTCCTTTCTCTGATTGTTTCGTAACAGTCTTACGGGCAGATTTCCCATTGACCTGTGTTTTCTGTACCGTAGATTTCTTATGATTGCTGATGGATTCCGCTACGTTTGTCTGGTTCTTTCTGGCAACCGATTTGACCTGCTGTTCCTGTCTGATATTGGTTCGGACAGTTTCTTTTCCAGCCTTGACTTCTGCATTTTTTATCACAGGAGAAGTAGCAGGACGCTTCATATCCGGCTTTATGACCGTATTGGTCTGTGCTGTTTTTGGAACAGGTGTGGAAACAGGGCGTTCATGGCTTCTGGTAGCTCCGGCTGTCGCTGATCCATTCGCATGAACTGTCTGCCTTGCTTCCTGTGCTTTCTGTAATTCCTGCTTTTTCTGTGAGATATTTTCCCTGTGCAGGTTGCGTTTCTGTGTACGCTGTTCCTGTCGGTTTTCCCGTTCTTCCACAATGCCACGCTTAAAGTCCGATACATTATCCTTTGCTTTCTGTTTGGCAGAGTGAACAGCATAACCAGCCTGTGTCGGTAAGTCTTTCACATTTTCATTCAGAGAAGAAGCACTGTCACGGACTTTATTTTTCGTATCCATTACAGCACCTACCGCAGAACCAACACGGCTTCCCATGGAAACCTCATTATTCCTTTGTGGTCTGGCTGGTGTGTTTTTATGTGTAGAACGAGATTGATTATAAGCAGAACCAGCGACTGCACCAGCACCAGCTCCGACCATACTTCCTGTACCCACAGCCCTTGCAAGTCGGCGTTCCATACGTCTTGCCCTGTGTCGCATGAACACCATCGGTCTACGGAATATCCGGCGACCTATCTGCTGGCTATCATTGGCATTAAGGCTGAACATACTCATTAGTTCTCCGAGCTTCATGTAGATTCCGGCAAAACAGATTATCTGCAAAAACGCCACCATGAAGAACGGATAGTCCGTGGAAATGTTGTAGAACATACTGGAAATCGAAAATGCCACGGTCACAATCAGCGTAATTCCGGCTCTTGTCATAATGGCGTTGAACACACGGACAACTGCCTGTTTCGCCATGTTCTCATAGGTCGGTATCATGGACAGTAAAAAACTGACAGGTAAAAACATGGCATATATGATAAATAGTATCTGGGAAAATAACATCATGCCGGTAAGCAGGAAGATAAAGATTGTGATACCGAGATTGAAAATGAGCAGGAAGAACACCATGCCAAGACGGTTGACGACCTGTGGAATGGTAAGGTTGTCATTGTCGTTATCTTCAATCTCTGTTTTGACAACATTTTCCCTTGTTTCTCCATCTTCGTCTGACGGACTGGCAGATACCAGAGCTTCCACACGGTCAGCCCCGATTTCTTCGGTATCACTGTTCCCGAACTGCAATAACAGCCACGGTTTTTCTACCTGTATCGAAAACAGGCTGTCACGGATAAGGTCTACGCTGTCTTTCCCTTTGCTTTGTGAATCGGGGAGCATGATTTTTGTCCCCAAGTCCAGAGAAGCGGTGCTGATGTCCGAACTGAAATCATTGATTTTCTGGATATAGTTGGGAGCATAAGCAATAAAGGACGCAGACACGATGAACACCACCACAAAGTTGATAACAGCGTGAAGTGCCTTGCTTGTTTCCCGTTTGAGAAGCCCTGTATAGGCGGTATAAACACCTACAATCAGAATGATAATAAGCAGGAATCCCACATAGAATCCACTGCTGGAAAATCCGTTTTCGGTCACTCCGGCAAGTGTCTGGATACTTTTCCCGATACTGTCTGCCATATCATTGATAAAGTCCAGCTTATACGCCTGTTGCACCACATACCCAGTGGCATTGCTAAGATACAGGCTGATTGTCCAGACAAAATTTGTGATACAGTAAAGCCCGTACTGCACTGATTTTCCAATGCCGTCCAGCCAGTTCCACGGAAGCCATGACCAGCTATTGTCCACATAGAAATCAAGCTGATAGTTGGAAAGCGGATACTTTGAATACAGGTTGTCTGCATTGACCGTATCATCGACCAGTCCAGACGCATGAGCTACCGTCCCAAGCAGGGATAACAGTACCAGTGTAACGGTCACGGCAAGCAGAACCAGTTTCAGTACATGGAATACCTTTTCTTTTGTGACAGATTTCATCATTCCAAATCCACCTCACTTTTTATCGGCGGTCTGGTATCAAAGGCATGGAGCAGTTCTACAAAGACAGGGTGTATCTGTACCACACCGACACGTCCGTATAAATCCTGCATTAAGCATTGTCCGTTCTCCAAATCCCTCAACCGTTTCTGGTTGTTTTCGTCCTCACTGTCCAGCCCGAAAAACTCTAAGGTCTGTTTGATTTCATTAGTATCTGTGGAGCGGAACGCAAACTTTAAGCCGATGTTATTTTTCAGACTTTCTTTCGATACGTCCCCAGAGGATTGTGTCACGAAATAAACTCCGGCGTTCATGGCTCTACCAGCACGCACCAGCTTATTTGAGAGTGTTTCACCCTGTGCCACATTTAAGAACGCCCATGCTTCATCAAGGTCTACAATCTTAAAAATGCTTCGGTCTGAATGGATAAAGTCTAAGGCAAAGGTAGATATTACAATCAACATTGCCACCGATAATAATTCAATGGTCGTGTATTCGTCAAAAGTAGTATCTTTATCCGGCAGAACCAAATCCGCAACCTGTATGATATTGAGCAGGTTATCCAAACTGATAGTATTTTTCACTGTTCCGTCTGAAAAGAGCAGGTGTGCAAAATCATAATTTGTAAAACTGTCAATATGATTTGCGATATGGTTTGCAATAGGCGTATTTTCTTTCCGTAATTCTGTGATAACATTTAGCAATCCTCTGTGTTCACTTTCTGATACTTTGCTGATTGCACTGATAAGCACAGGGAACTTGTCTCCATCACGGGTTGAGATACCTGTTAAAAATGTTAAAATTTCTTTTGCCAGTGTAGCTCCGTCCTCTTTATCTTTCATAATTACAAACGGGTCAAGAAGCCCTGCATTTTCCTTGTCGCTGGTAAGATTTACAATGTTGATTTCCTCTGCAATCTCCGGCAGAGTTTCTTTCCAGCTTCCACGCTCACTTTTCGGGTCTAGGATAACTGCCTGTCCACCGAACAGGACGGAATAATATACTAGCAGGTTATTACAGAATGATTTTCCACCGCCAAGCGAACCTACAAAAGCAGAAGCCAACGCATTTGTGACCGTACCTTTTACCCCTTGACTGGCAAGGGACGGTTGCAGGTAGACATTTCTTCCTGTATCCACGGAATACCCGATATAGATTCCTATGTTTTCTCCCAACATCTGAGTAGCACCGAAACCAAGTCCGGCTAAAAAGTCGGATTTCACATACTGGATATAATCATTGATATAACGCTTGCTGGCTGGAAGAAATTCTCCATGCAGTCCCATCATATCTCCGGCAGGGCGAACCAGCTTCACATTCAAATCATCGTAAAAGTCCTTGACTTCATCACAACGGCGTTTCAGTTCGTCAAGATCGGGTGCAGACACCCGTATGACGTAACTTAACTTATACATACTTTCCTTGCTCTGGTCTAAATCTGTTTCCAGTTCATCGACACTGTCCAAGGCTTCCACCACATTTGAACTTGTTTCGTTTCCGGCTTGATAGGCGTGATTGTCCAAGTCCTTTAATTCCTTTTTCTTATTACGGACAGTGGTTAAGGCTTTCTTATTTCCGACAATCTCAACATTCATGGATGTATCCACAGGGAATGTGAACTGCTGTTGCTGGAAATAAAAGATTTCCGATGATGGGAAGTCCAGTTCTCCGACAATCGCATTGACCGTAAAGTAGGACACATAGCTTTCACTGTCCTCATGTTCCAGACGCAAATATCGCTGGCTTTCTTCCACCACGCAACGGGTAGGACGGATAAGGTCATAATACTTAATCAGTGTTTCTCTTTTTAATTTTCTTTTTGGAAGAGGATACACATAATCTTCATAGGCTATCCCGTCCCTGCCGTAGAGGTGTTCCATCAGATAGGCAAAATCTTTGGCTTCCAGTCGGCGGATTTTGAATCTACGGGAGATTTTGTTTTCCAGCAGTTTTTCCATCTTCGCATAACGGTTGATTTCATCATTGCTCATGGAAACAAAGTCATTCATCAGCGTGTGCCTTACCTCATTCAAAAACTCACGGAATGTCAGAAATACCGATTTTTTGATGTTCTTCAGATTGACTTCGTCCTCTGTGACCATGAGCTTGAATCCCAGAAAGAAACGGTAATCCACTTGATTGTCGCCTATCATGGATACAAGGGCTTCGGTCTGGTCGTCTATCTTTTGGATTGCTACTTCACGGAGCTTTCCAGTTACCAGCTTCTTTGACTGTTCCTGTATGCTTCGGATTGAACTTTCAGTTGCAATCTGCAACGCATGAATCTTTCCCTCACGGGACTGTGCGATAAGCTGACGGAAGCTGTCATGCACAAGGTATTTCTGTTCTGGGGATAAGAATGAATAATTGTACGGTATCAGCTCATAGTAGGCGAACACCTCATTGTCCTTATTCCAGACAAGGTTATTGTCGATATATTTAATCGGGAACATAGGTCACACTCCTTACTGCCGTGATAGTTTCCTCAAATTTCTGCTTATGCAGGTTCACGGCTTTTCCGGCATAAGTCACTTTGGGACGCAGAGCATACAGCACCATCGTCTTGATGTAACTGTATGGCTTTTTCCCGTCAAAGGTTTTCTGTGACATGAACCATGTGAGGGCAACGGGAATCCCGAAATATTTTAAAAATGCTCCCTCAATCATGGAAAGTGGCGGTACATCTGCAAACAGAATGATGATAAATTCCGTCAGTACAAACCATATAATCTGGGTAAAGGTCACAGGGAATGGCAGGTTTACATCATTGATGGCATACAGTACCTTTTCCACGTTCCAGATACTTGTATAACTTCGGATTTTCTTCACTTGTAAATGCTCCTTTCTTCATTTTCCTAACAACAGGGACAGCCGGATTTCCCAGACTGTCCCCAAGAGAAAAGCTGACAGTAGCACCAGTGGCGGTGCTGATCTGCCAGCCCTTAACGCAGTACCTCACAGATACCAGCGTTTGTTGCAATAAATGTCCCCTCTATATCGAGGTCACGCCCGTAGGCTTCATAGTCGATATAGTTCTGTAAAGAGGACGGGATTTCTCCGAGTGCCTGTTCTTCATCAATCAGATAGTAGGCTAAATCGGTCATCGTTTCACAGCCGGAATACAGAATGATGTCGTCCTTATGCTCCACCAGTTCTTCCAGACTTCCATAGCAGGATATAAAACTATCCAAGTCGTCCAGCAGGTAATCCGGTAATTCTTCCAACTGCTCATAGATACGGTTCAGTTCTTCGATGGAAATGTATTCGCTAATCTCCATCGGGAAGTTGTCCGTATCATGGATTGCGTATTCTTCGTACTCTGCATTTAAGCCGATACGTTCTGCAATCACTTCTTCGTCCAACGGAAAAGAGAACCAGTCCCCGACCAGTTCTCCCTCATTGTACTTGCCAAGATTGGCTATATAGACTTGCATATCATCAATCATAAACGGTCACTTCCTTTCACTCATTGTATTCATAAAATCTGCCATGCACACACAGGAAATGTTCTGATGTTTCTTCCATATCTGAACAGTTCCGATGGTATGTAATATTGCAAAGTCCGGCTTCCAGCTCTTGCAGGTTTGAAAACCATTCTCTTTGAATTGCAGGTATATCTTCGGGTGGAATTTCACTCTCTGAAATTGCAAGGCAGATATTGTTTAACAGGTCAAGGTCTGTATCTTGCAGGATTTCAAAAGGAAAATCATAATCACTGATAAGATAATGGTCACTGTCCGGCGGTAATCCAATGGTTTGTTTTAATGCTTCTATGTTGCAGGGAAGTGTAAACCATGCACAGCCTGTATCTTTTTCCTGTTCCTCAAGATTGATAACAAATACTTTCATTTCTGTCATAAGCAATACCATCTGTCAAAGTTTAAACATACCATTGTTGCAGACTGCATAACGTCCTTTTTCTTCCAGCTCATGGGCGTAGGCTTCCAGATTAAAATATTTCTTTCCTTTTTCGGAAAGAGCAGAAAATTCAATGTTATGCTCCAAGCGGTAACGGGCAACGTCCATGATGTTGTGGCACTCTGGATAAAACAGAAATTCTTCTGATTTCTGCAATAAATCCTCTACACCGCCACAATAGGAAATCAACTCTTTATAAGCCTGCTGAACCTCTGTCGATAAATCCGTGTAAGCAAAGTACAGCTTGTTTAATCGTCTGACAGATGTTGTCCTTACAATGTCGCCAGCAAAGGGGAGCTTCATACCAATGATTTGATAATCATTGCTGTCAGCTTCCACGCCGAGCAGGTCACGGAACAGCTCATAATCAATGGGTAAATCAAACCAGCGAGAGGTTTTATCCTCTGCTGATTTGGTCGTTTCAATCAATACGCTACATTCTTCCATCGTAATTCAGTCCTTTCTTCTAATTTTGAGTATGAAAAAAGCAGTCGATCATAACTGAAAGACTGCTTAACTCTAAAACAATATTAAAGCGTTTCTTCTTTTAAATTCTGACTCAAAAGGGATTTTAACTCTTTTACATCATTTTCAGACAAATCATTTTGATTAACAAGAACCATTTCATTTTTTATTGTTCTGATATATATGTAATTTCTGAAAATCCCCCAACATTTAAAGGCGTTCCAATGATTAGTCCCGTTACCAATATCAGAACTAACTGCAACTCCATCGGTATCAAAACAATATTCACGTTTTCCCGAAGTCAGTTTATTATCCATCTTTGAATGAACAATATTTATTACTTTTTTCTGAAATGTGTTAGCTCCGTTTATGATAATCCAGATAAAGAAAACTGAAAATAATAATCCAATAATACCATAGCCAATACGACTATTCATAAAGCAAAGAATCGTGTATATTAACATTATGACAGCCATCACAGACGATAACCCTGTTGCAAATTTACGTTTCTTTACATTTTTATCACTGGCTAAAACGATTTCTTTTAAAATATCTTGTTCTTGCTGTCCGATTTCAATACTGTATCTAACCATAATAAGAATCTCCTTTAAACATTTTAATGATATTAGTATATTACCACAAGTTTGTGTTCAAAATGTGGGATTCTTAATTTTACGCTCCAATAATCTTATTGAATAACTGTAACAATACGTCTTTTACGCCGGATGCATTGAATACAAGACCAACGGCTATTAAGGCAACTACCAAGAATCCGATGAGTTTGGAAAACTCACGCTTGAATCCCAAGTAGATACCGATAACAACAATCGCCATCAACACAAGGCTCTGTGCATTGCTTAAAAACCAGTTATAAAGGTTTTGTCCAAAATTCATGCTTTCTTTTCTCCTTTCAGTTCCATCATTTTTCTGTCAGACTGTCTGCCAGCCTGTAAAATACACATGGCAACCACGCCAACTGTTCCCCCTAAAGAGAAGAACAGGAAGTCAAATAATAATCGTTGCATTTTTCAATTCTCCTTTTCTAAAATCACATCTTCGGTAGATGTGGTCTGTTGTTCGATTATCTTGTAGTGTTTTTCCGTCAGTTTTGTGGATTTACGGATTTCTTTCAGATAATCAACGCCTGTTTTTGCTGTGATTGTTTCCAGCATTTTAAGTGTCGGGTCAACCTGCCGTTGAATCCAGCGTAGGGTTCTGTCCAATGTGTAGGGTTCGGGTTTGGTCGTGAGCTTTAACGGCTCTCTGTTTTCCCCGATGAACCACGCCCAGCGGACAGATAATTTCCAGTCGCTCCGTTTCTTGTCTGCTTCCTTATCCACAAAGCGTACATAACGGTTGATAATAGAAAATGCCGTCCGTTCAGCGTCATAGTAAGTCAGCAGGTCACGGACAGCATAATAAGCACGTTCATTTTTTAACCGTATTTCAAATCTGTTTTTTATCGGTGCTTCCTCAATGGGAATCCCAAGTTTGATGTACTGCTCATAGCTTTTTTCATAGACACAGAAGTACACCTCACTTTTCAATGAGCCGATATAAAGTGTATAGCCCATACCAGCCTTGTCCTGTTCCTCATGCTTGACCAGTTCGCCGGAAGCATAGGACTTAAAGGAACGGAACACCGATACACATTCCTCATTCCGGCATTTTTCGGTCAGTTCTGGAATATCCAACATTCCTGTATGGTCATTGATGGCAAGGTCAAGGCGTTTCATCACACCACCGTCCACCAGAGCGTCCATAAGGAAATCATACCAGCTCCGTTCCTGTGCCAGCAGATAACTTTCAAACTGGCGACAGCCTTTTCCTTTCAGTTCCAGCAGGACACCTTTTTCTTCATCGGGAGAAGTATATACGAAAATATCTCCGATGTAGTAGTGTTCCGTGTAGCTGTAATGCCCGAAGTCCTCATGTATCATGTACTGGATATTGAGCTGTAAGATGTCCTTAATGATGTGTCCAATATCCAGTGTCGGAAACCGTATCCTCACATAATCAAACAGCATGGTAAGCGGTGCTTCTGGATTGAATTTTTCCAGAGCTTCCAAAAGTTTCACTTTCATTTCTTCTGTGACCGCCACCTTGCCGGATTCGATACGGCTTAAATGTTCACGGCTGATTCCAGCCATGACCGCAAGTTTCGTCTGGGATACACCGTACTGCAAACGTCTGTCTGCAAAATCCTGTATCCACTCTGTATCATTCAGTGCGATACCCCCTTTACGAAAAAACTGTGACATTTTATATCCGATGTCACAGCAGTAAAAAAAGCTACCAAATGCTTGATTTCAGCCAAGAATCGGTAACTTTTGTGTATGTTTCCTTGTGATTTGTGCCCCTCTGTTAGATACCGAGGGGCTTAATATATGCTGGCGTGGCTACCGCCACACCAGCAAGGCTAGTCCGTACCTGTGGCTTTCGCTTCGCACGCCACCTGTCCGTCCTGCCTTATGTGTGCAAGTTCTCCAATCATACCTAAGAAATCATATCCTTTGGGTACAAGCGGAGTATAAAATTCAGATATGACACTTGTTCCCACATCACAGTATCCACGCCCTTTGATTCGCTTCTGGAAAAACTGTTTTTTCACATCGCTTCCAAAGAGCATACCGTAGCCGAGTTCACTCATGCGACCAAGCCCCACACGGAAGTTGAAATTATCTCTGATACCGTCCCCGAAATACTTTGCGTCTGGACGCTGGCAAGCCACAATCAGAAAATATCCAGCCTGTCTACCAAGCATGACGATTTTCTTTAACTGGCTTAACAGGGCGGTGCTTTCCTTTGTCGTGAGCATTTCCAAGAACGCCACATATTCATCAAAAATAAGGAACTGTGGAGCAAGCCCCAGATAGGCATAGTTTTCTCCTGTACGGTAGTTCGGGTGCAGTTTCATTTCTTCCGAGCGTGTGACCATGCCCTCATAAAAGGTATTGACACAGTCAATCATATCGTCTTTCGTGTGGTAGACGTTTTCCATGACCGTTCCCAAGTCTGCAAGGTCAGCGTTCTTTGGGTCAAGAATATATAAATCTGCATTGGTTTTAAACAGTGCTTCAATGATGGTCAGTAGAAAATAGGTCTTTCCACCGCCAGTACCACCGCAGATAAGGGCATGGGGAAGTGAATCATATTCCCACACCAGATTTTTCATTAACCGCAGACCGCCGTTTTCAGCAATCACTTCATCAATCGAAATACGGTTCGCTATCATATTATAGAGCAGGGTATATTCGATATAGCCGTCATGCAGTGTCTTATCGGTCAGCTCACAGTACAGCCCCGATTCCAGTTTATCCTCTAAGGACAGGAGCTGTTCTTGATATTTTCCCATTGTGATTTCACACAGAATATGCAACAAACCATTGTTCATCTGGTAGTAGATTTTGGGAAACCACACGATTTTTTCTCTTGATCTGCTTTGCAGGTCAGTGAAAAAAACGCTGTCTTTGGTATTTTGCGCTTCATACCATTTATTTTCCAGCACCATACGAGCCAGCTTTTGCCTGTGTAACAACTGCTTGATACGGTCATATCCGTAACGGTAGTAGAGAAAAGCGACCAATGCACAAACACCAGTCGCTATCAGAACCGTAATGGAATTGTAGGCAGTCCAAGTAATTCCGGCATGGAGCAGGTTAAAATCTTTCCAGTCTGTAACAAGAATCTGTCGCAGATTCAGTAGCAGGAACACCGCAACGAACAGAAGCAACAGCCAACCGATACAGAAGTGATAGACCAGCGATTTGTCACTGGCACGAATCCTGTTACCTTTCTTTTTCCACATCATACGCTAACACCTCTTATTTCTTCGGCGGTTGCTGTGGAACATTGTTCTGTGGATTTCCGGCATGAGTAGCTTTATTTTTCAAAATAATATCATCTGCCTTTACATACCAGTCCACATCTGCACCACGATAATTTGCATTTGCTACCGTGTCTGCAACAGGATTGATAAGTTCCACTTCGGCATTGTAATCATAGTCCTTTAACGGCACAGTCGCCGGAACGGATACCTGTATCATGCGTCCCTGTGTGTTGCACTTCAAATCGTAGGTACGTTCCTTGATTTCTTCACTGACCGTTCCATCTTCATTCTGCACATGAACCTCACGGCGTAATGCGGAGAACTTCAACACTCCAAAAGTCTTTTCTTTATCAATGACGATTCCATTTGCTAATCTCATAATCTGAATACCCCCTTATTTACTTTCTGCTGGTAACATATCGTCTGCAAGTAAGATGTAATTGACAAATCCACGTTCTCCGATTTTATAGCCATCAGTAGTGATTCGTGGGTTGATAAGTTTTACTTTCTGCTCTGGCGAGAAATGCTTTTCGCCAGCTTTGGCAGGAAGTGTCACAACTACATCATCGGCTCTCTGCACATCGGAATACAGGTTGTAGCTTCTGGTAATGACAGCCATACGCCCGTTGATTCTCTGTTGTTCCGTAGTATTTTCTCCGGCAAACTCCAAGTTTCCGAATGTCTTTTCCATGTTTGGTACGACAAATCTTAATTCCATAAATAATTGACCTCTTTTCTTTCTGTTTTAGTTTCTTTCCTGCTGTACTTTGTGGGAAGCTACACTCCCCACGCCCCTAGTGGACTTCACACTCCCGTAAATCAGAGCTTCACGGGAGCGTGAAGTTGTAAAAAGGGTGGCGACCTTGAACGCTCTACCAACCGCTACCTTACCGCCTTACGATTTCTTTCTACGGCGTTTGAAGTAAAGCATACCGCCAAGCCCTACGCAGGAAAGACCGAGCATGGCAAGATACGCATAGATATTGGTATTGTCGCCTGTTTTTGGGCTGTCACTTGTCTTAGTAACCGTAGATGGTGTATCCGGCGTGTCGGTATCCTTTGGTGTGTCTGGGACTTCCGGCACTTCCTTGATTGTCACAGTCTGTCCATCGTCTGCGATGTCCTTATGTTCCGTCACTTTCTTTGGTTCATCTGGATTAGTCATATCGTATAATTCCTCAAAGGTGACAAGGCTCTTGCCACCAAGAGAAGAACCATCAAAGGTAAAGGCAATCTCAACCGTCAATTTTTCATTGTCGGCTGTGAACTCATAATCATTGGATACTTTCTTTCCGTCAATCAGAAGTTCGACATTTTCCTCTTTTAACATCTGCCAGCCAGAAAGTTTGTATTTAGTTCCAACTTCCAGACCATCTAATGTGACTTTATCCACAATCGTTACATCTTTTCCGGCTTCAATTTCTTTCTTGCCGTTCTTGTCTGTAGCGGTCGTATGGATTTTGATAATACGTTCTGTGATAAGAACCGTCTGTCCATCATCGTTGATGTCTTTATGTTCGGCAACCTTGACAGGCTCTTTCGGATTGCTCATATCGTACAATTCCTCAAAAGTAACAAGGTTCTGACCGCCAAGAGCTGAACCATCAAAACTGTAAGTAATTTCAACTACCATTTTTTCGCTGTCAGCAGTGAAAGTGTAATCACTGTCTACACGTTTCCCGTCTATCAGAAGTTCGGCGTTTTCTTCCTTTAACATCTGCCAGCCGGAAAGTTTATATTTTCTGCCTGTTTCCAAGCCATCAAGTGTGACTTTGTCCACGATCTTGATGTCTTTTCCGGCAACAATCATTTTTTCGCCTGTTTTCTTGTCGGTAGCTGTGGTATGGATTGTGATTTCTTTTTCGTATTCATCGGTCAGTGTCCCTAAATCTACGGTCACTTTATTTCTGGATACGACCACCTCAAAAGCTGGAATCAGCTTAAATCCGGCGTTGGAATCACACTTTAATTCCTCAATCACATAGGTATCATAAAGTAATGCTCCTTTGCTGTCGTCTGGTTCAGATGTACCGAACCATACACCGTCCTCACTGGATTTTCCGGCATTGGTATTGACCTTGTGAGAAGCCCAGCTTGAAGCAGTGGAGAACTGACCGTTTTTGTCAGTAACTACAATATGGGATTCTCCCGTTGTCTTGCTTGTGATTCTGAATGGAACACCTGCAAGTCGTTTGTGTGTACCTGCACCGATTTTTACACCCTCAATATCGCCACGCTTAATCTGGTTGTAGACAGAGTGGGATTTATCGGTCAAGTCCACGATTTTTCCATCTTCTGTGATAGAAAAGTCGATTGCTTTTGCACCGCCTGTTAAGTAGCCCTCTGGTGCTTTGCTTTCTTCTAATCTGTAATTTCCGTAAGGGAGCAAGTCAGCAGAAGTAGAAGCAATTCCGTCAATTCCTGTCTGAATCTTCTTGACAGTTTCATTCTTGTTGTATAATTTTCCCTCAACCAGTACAGGACTGTCATTTAAGGAAATGATATTAAATTCTGTGTACTGTAAGGTAGCACTTCCCTGTGCTTTGGTATCCTTTGTTTCAAGGTCACGTTTCTGGATTTTCACACCGCCACGAATAACCTTATCGGATACGGAATACTGGTTGCTTCCAGAAAGTACGGCAAGTTCGCCATCTTCGGAAATCTGTGTAAGGTATGTTCCCTTAATCTGTTCGGAACTTCCGTCAGCCTGCATATATGCACCATCTAATAAGTAGCCGTTTGGTGCTTTTGTTTCTGTGACAGTGAGTGTACCAAGTGGCAGTACATTTTTACCGTCCTGTGTATAGAAGCTGTCGCCGGATACTTTGTAACTGTCGGCAAGTCTGGATACATAATGGATAGTTCCGTCACTGTCTTTTTCTGCAACGGTTTTAGTTGTCCATGTACGGGTAGCCTTTGCAGGAAGATTGTCTGCATTGTAGTAACCGTCATAATAGCTCCATGTGAACTCTGCACCCTCTAAAGAAGCAGTTCCCTGTGGAGTGGATTTTCCTGTTTCCATGTCAATTTTGAATAAATCAATCAAAGTCTCTGTGACCTTTGGAGTGTCAGCAACAGTTAATGTCGCTGTTTTTCCAACTTCCACATTTAAGGCATGGACAGTAGAATCCAGCTTGTAACCCTTTGGAGCAGAAAGCTCTTTGATGTAAACTGTTCCGGCTTTTACCTCAACTTCTTTGGTATCGCCGTTTCCATCGGCAGTAAGTGTGGCAAGCTGGCTGTTACAGCCCTTATCAGAATAGACACCAAATGTCGCACCCTCAAAGGAATAGTTGGCATTTCCATCTGTGACCGTGGGATTGGAAGAAGTCTTTTTGACCTTTGCATTTCCCACATTTAACTTCGCCCAGAACTGTCCGATGTCCTGTCCTTCGCCAGTATAAATGTAACCGCCACATTCATAACGTCCCTTGTTTGCTTTCACAAATGCTTTCGCACCAGCGTACACTTCATTCTGTACCGACTGTGAGATTTCATTATAGGAAGCTCTGACGTTGTCACACTGCCAGCCAAGCTGTTCACTCAATCTCTGCCAGACAACACACTGTTCCAACAAATACTTCTGGTTGTTATTCAGTCCGGTATGAGTAGCGGTATATTGCTTGACGTACTCTAAGGAAAGAGCAACGTCCGCAATCTGATCACTACTCATGCGTGTACTTGCGTCAGACCTTGTTTTATATCCATTCTTGAAATTGGTATTGATGTCCACGCAGTAGGCAGTTTCGCCCTCAACTTTCATGTGTCCCTCATGGAACGTAGATTTGATAGAACCATCATTCATAACGTGTTCAATGTAGCCGACACGTTCTGCTGATTCTGTCCAGTATTGATTGCCGGAAGCATGAACCGCCGTCACTGGTAATGCCGTAAGAATGGTTGCAAAAGCAAGCGTTCCTGTCAGCAATCGCTTTACTAGCTTATTCATATTTTCTCTTTCTCCTTTCGATTTTGGGTATGAAAAAAGACGCTCATTTCTGAACGTCCTTTAACTTAATTAAATTCAACCTAACGGGTATCTTGTTTCCATGTGATAAATGATTTTAAATACGATTGTAACAAATTATCAGTAATTCCCGAAAAAGTGGTTGGTTTGCTAACAGCCTGCTAACACTCTAAAGGATATAATTGAATATTAGAGTTTATTAACAGAGCCGTTGTGCAAGCCCCTTTTCCGCTTTTTGGGGCGTTAAACGTCCCTTACAGGATAATCGAACTACTGCATACTAACCGCCACAGGGAACTCCTAAGCGCTAGTTGTGGGTTCGATTCCCGCCGGGAACATTTGATTTTGCAACAGTGAAGATCGAAGCTTCATTGTTGTTTTTTTATTTTATGGTGCTTGCGAGCAACGAAAAAATATAAAAATGAGTAATTGGAGCACCGAAAAGACAAAACAAGCACCGAGAACTAAATCTATCCAAGCACCCAATGGTTCAAAATATTCTGAGCAGTAATGCTTTTTCCATTTTGCTTGATATTCTTGCAGAGGAAATCCAAATTTCCTTTTTGGAGGAACTACACAGAATAGATGCGGTAGTGTTTTCTTGTTCACAAGAACAGTAGACGGACATGGTGCTGTACAAACGTTAGAAGTAAAGTTGATTAGTTTTGCTGTATGGGGAATTTTTTATCTTGGCGTATTAGCGATAGAATGGAAAAAAGAGAAAAGCATAAAGGATATAGTTATGGAGAATATTTGTTATGATTAGAAAGTTGCTGAACGGAGATATCGATAGAGTTGCTGACATATGGTTAAAGACAAATCTGAAAGCACATTATTTTATTTCCAATCAATACTGGAAAAGTAATTATGAATTAGTGAAAGAAATGATGCCACAATCCGAAGTCTATGTGTTTGAAGCGGATAAAATGATACAAGGATTTGTAGGACTAAATGATGAATATATCGAAGG
The DNA here is from genome assembly GCF_040096395.1 of Lachnospira hominis (ex Hitch et al. 2025). Lineage (NCBI taxonomy): Bacteria > Bacillati > Bacillota > Clostridia > Lachnospirales > Lachnospiraceae > Lachnospira > Lachnospira hominis (ex Hitch et al. 2025). The sequence continues at coordinate 58,507 of NZ_JBBMES010000015.1, forward strand.
TATTTTTGTCTCTGATGAAATGCAGTCATGTGGCATAGGTAAATTTTTATTGGATTATATTAAGGATAAAAAAGTTAGCTTACGATTAAATGTATACCAGAAGAATGCCAGAGCAATTTCTTTTTACCAAAGAGAAGGGTTCATTATTCAATGTGAAGATTTGGATGAAGCTACTGGTGAAAAAGAGTACACCATGCTATGGAAACGAAAATAGAAATCGGAATTTGTGATGGTAGATAATATGGAATGGTTTAATGTTTTTGGGCTGATTTTTATTGCAGTCATTATGATACCCAATGTTGTATTTGCGATTAAGTGCAAAGATGGATTTGATAATAAGTGGAACAATAAATATGTTGAGGTCACAGAACAAGTAGGGAGATTGGGTTGTTTCGGATTCATGATAATCAATATTCCGGGAACTTGTTTCGGGTGGTGGTCTGACGAAGCATTTGCACTATATCTGATTGTAGATACCATATTGGTAATCAGATTTCCTGTCTGGATGATTTTATGGATCTGTATGAAAAGCCTTATCAGAGATGCAGTATCGTTTTTTTCGTTTCTTGTGAAAAAATTTGTAGTTATTTGTAAGAATTTGTCGAGAAGTGTGCTATATTTTAATCTGCTGACAAGCGGAAAGTTATATGAACACCTTGCCGAAATTGATACTTCGGCTCGTGATATGGTGGAATATCTGATAAAGGAAATGGCAAAGAAGCAAGGTGTAACGGAAGAACTGAAAGCAACGGATATGATGAGATGGATAGGATTGATGAATAACATTCGAGCCTGTGCCGATGAGATTGTATTGAATGATATTGTGTATTCCTAACGGATACCAACCGAAGAAGAACTGCTGTCAAACCGATGGCAGTTTTTCTTTTTCGGAAAGTATTCAAGAAGTCATTAAGTTGCGAGTATAATCGAAGTGGTAGAAAAGTTACCTATTATATCGGTTGTAACTTTTTTATGAACTCTATTGACAAGAAAACTTGGTATGTATATAATTAAAATATGCAAAGAAAACTTGGTATGGAGGTGCTTTTATGAAAAAGGACGAAATTTTAAATGCAAGCAGAAAAGAACATCGCAATAAGGACTTGGCTGAAATGGAAGTGGTATATCAAGCTGGAAGTCACGCAAGCAGAGTTGGTGCTTTAGTGTGTTGTTTGCTTTCGCTGTTATCTTCTGTGCTTGCTCATACTATGATTTACAGTCCGTGGGTTATATACTTCAGCATTATTGCAACACAATGGTTAGTTCGTTTTATCAAAATGAAGCGAAAGAGTGATTTGGTCTTGACCGTTCTGTTTTTTGTGCTTTCCATTTTGGCATTTGTTGGATTTGTTAGCCATCTTTTAGAGGTGAGAATATGAAAGAACAATTACAACTGAAAAATCACTTAAAGGAAGTTCGCACAGAAGCAAATCTTTCTCAAGCTCAGCTTGCAGAAATGGTAGGGGTATCAAGAAATACCATTAGTTCTATTGAAACAGGACAGTTTAATCCAACTGCAAAATTGGCTCTAATTCTTTGTATTGCATTGGACAAAAAATTTGAGGAACTATTCTATTTTTAGGAGGTCATTATGGAAAATATTATAATATTGATTTTGGGAGTGTTCATATCTGTTGTGGGAATTGTAAATATCAAAGGCAATATCAGCACAATTCACTCTTATAACAGGCGAAAAGTAAAGGAAGAAGATATACCAAAGTATGGAAAAACAGTCGGCACAGGAACGCTGATTATAGGAATATCTCTTGTATTAGGTTTTATTGTTTCGTTTTGGAGTGAAATAATTATAGATTATATCATTCTTCCAGCAGTTATTGTCGGATTAGGCTTTATATTGTATGGACAGTTCAAATACAATAAAGGAATTTTTTGAGAATCAGGGAGGTATAAAGATGGAATTGAACACAATATCAGGTCTGGCGATAGCGGGAGTTATCTGCTCCGTTGTCCTCTCGATGGGGGTACCGATTACTTTGTTCATTGCAGGAAGGGTGAAGCTTAAGGCAAGGATTTCCTCGTTCTTTATCGGAGCAGGAACCTATTTGCTGTTTGCCATGCTGTTGGAGCAGCTGTTGCATGTTCTTGTCATTCGGTTCTGCGGACTGAACGCACAGAGCAGGCCATGGCTTTACTATGTGTACGCGGCTTTGGCTGCAGCTGTTTTTGAAGAGACCGGAAGACTGATTGCCATGAAGTTCTGGATGAAGAAATGGCTGGATTTTCCAAATGCACTGATGTATGGAATCGGGCATGGCGGTGTGGAGGCTATTCTGCTCGGAGGACTCTCCGGAATCAGCAATCTTGTGTCCATGCTGATGATCAACAGCGGAGCCATGCAGAATACGCTGGCGGCACTTCCTGCTGAGTCTGCAAACCAGACCGTGTCACAGCTGTCGGCCCTATGGACAACACCGGCACCACTCTTTTTTGTAAGCGGAATCGAAAGAATCAGTGCTATCATTCTGCATATCGGGTTGTCACTGCTGATCTACCGGGCGGTAAAGGCAGGCAAATACAGGACAGCGGCTTTTACAGCGGTTCTTGCATATGGGATTCATTTTATCGTGGACTTCTTTGCCGTGGCAGGTCCGGCGCTTCTTCCCATCTATGTGATTGAAATTGGTGTCTTTGTGATGGCAGCCGGAACTCTTGTTATGGCACTGAAGATGGGAAGGATGGAAGAACTGTGAATTCCAGTTTTCTGCTATCATAAAACAGAATATATCTGACAGAACGCACCGTAGAAATACGGTGTTTTTTGTTACCCCAAACCCACAATTTCATACACAACCACAGGTTAGTACAAACACCTTGCGATTTTTTGAAAGGCTTAGAAAGGAAATTTTCCCTGATTTTTGCCCCAAGAAATGACACAAACAAGGCTTAATGTATCTTTCCTGTGGTTTTTATTTTCGGCAGGAAAGGAGGATTGCTTGCTCTGCCGAGAAAGGAGAACGAAATGGCGAAAAGCAACAAGGCGGATATGAGTTGTGCAAGGGTAAAAAGTACACCGTTTCTGATGTGAGCAAGGCGGAAAGGCACAACGAACGCAAGAATGAAACCTATGAAAATATAAATATGATTGAGGAACGCATACCCTATAATGTGCATTTCAAAAAGCCTTTTGCTCCGACCTATATGGAGCAATTAAAGCAGATGGAAGCTGACGGTATGGTGTCGCTTCGTGGGTTGAGAAAAGACGCAACGCTCTTTAACGAGATTGCGATTAAGTGCAAAGATGGATTTGATAATAAGTGGAACAATAAATATGTTGAGGTCACAGAACAAGTAGGGAGATTGGGTTGTTTCGGATTCATGATAATCAATATTCCGGGAACTTGGTTCGGGTGGTGGTCTGACGAAGCATTAGCACTTTCTATTATTCCTTCAATGTTGTTCTTATTTAGTGGGATTATGAGTAGGTCAGTGCTATTGATTATTGCATCAGTATTATTTGCACCAAGTCATATTGTGATTTCATATAAAAATGTAAAATGATATTTACAGATTCAAGTATGCAGAACTAATAGAGAAGTAACATATAAAACAATAAATATGGTCAAAAAATCATCGACATCCGACCTACAGCACGTTATAATATAGTTAATCTAATAAGAAAACCAAGTGATCATTGTTACGAAGCTGAATCGTAATGGTGGCCAACTGAGTGAACTCGATTGAACGGAATGGTTATATCCTCCGGGTGCTCCGAACACCGAAAGGTGCTTTACAGAGCTGAAAACAGGTTTTCTTATTTTGACAGGGAGTAACAGAATAGTTAGGAAAATCAAGGATTTCCTTGACTTAGGTTGATTAATCATTGTATGTATTTACAGTGGTATTTCGAGCTCCTAAGTGCTAGTTGAGGGTTTGATTCCCGCCGGGAACATTTGATTTTGCAACAGTGAAGATTGAAGCTTCATTGTTGTTTTTTTATTTTATGATGCCTTTAAGTAGAGGAAAAGACTAAGGTGAAAGAGAGCAGGATTTTATGTCTGCAGGAGGAATACAATAATGTCAAAAGATGAATATTTAATCACAGACGCACCGCTTAAAGCGTTGACAGTTTTTGCGATGCCTATGATTCTGGGGAGTTTTTTTCAACAAGTATATAATATGGCTGATTCAATAATAGTCGGTCAGTTTGTTGGTTCTTCCGCACTTGCGGCTGTTGGTGCCTGTGCAGCACTTACTAATGTTTTTATCTGTGTGGCACTCGGTGCCGGCGTAGGTGCCGGTGTGCTTGTGAGCCGTTATTTTGGTGCCAGGGATTATGGTAAAATGAAAACAATTGTGTCAACGTCACTGATTAGTTTCTTAGTTTTAAGCATACTTCTGGGAGTATTTGGATTTTGTTTTTCTCATTCAATGATGAATTTATTACAAACTCCTGCTGATATACTAGATGAAGCAGTATTGTATCTGCGTATTTATTTTTTGGGATTTCCGTTTTTATTTATGTATAATATTCTTTCAACTATGTTCACTTCAATCGGTGAATCAAAAATTCCGCTGATTCTCCTGATATTTTCGTCTGTTTTGAATATTATTATGGATTTATGGATGGTTGCGTGGCTTGGCCTTGGCGTGTTAGGTGCAGCTATTGCGACACTTATTGCACAAGGTATTTCCGCGGTGTTTTCACTTTTGATTCTTTTTTACAGGATGCGTCGTTATAAAAGTTATTTTAAATGGTTTGACAGGAAAGAATTGTGCTCAATGCTTAAAATTGCGGTTCCATCTGTTCTTCAGCAGTCCACAGTGTCAATTGGCATGATGATAGTACAGGCAGTTGTCAATCCTTTCGGTACACAGGCACTTGCAGGTTATGCTGCGACAATGAGAGTAGAAAATGTTTTTTCGTTGATATTTGTATCAATCGGTAATGCAGTTTCGCCATATGTTTCACAGAATCTGGGTGCAAAGAAAATTGAACGTATCAAAAAAGGATATCATGCGGCACTTGTGTTAGATATATGTTTTGCAATTCTTGCATTTATAATCATTGAAACACTGCACACTCAGATTTCCTCATTGTTTCTGGGTAAAGATGGAACTGCCCTGGCATATCAGGTATCAGGTGATTACATGAAATGGATTGGATATTTCTTTATTTTTATGGGGATTAAAATGGCAACAGATGGAGTGCTTCGTGGACTTGGAATCATGCGTCCATTTCTTGTTGCTAATATGGTAAATCTTGCTATTAGATTGACAGTTGCTTTGATTTTTGCACCGCGTTTTGGTATTGCATTTGTATGGCTTGCTGTACCAGCCGGCTGGCTTGCAAATTTTTTGATTTCATATATGGCACTCAGAAAATCGTGGCCGGAATAAAACTTTTGAAGCAGGATTGCATTCAATTAAATTAAAGCCACAATAGCTATATTTTAATCATGTTATGTGCTAATATATTAACATAAAATATTTAAGTTAAATATATCAGGAGAAACAATGAAAATATATATAGATTTTGATGATGTAATATGTGAGACTGCAAAATATTTTACGAAAATTGCTAAAGAACTGTTCGGAATTGATGTGCCTTACAGGCAGGTCCAGTTTTTTAATCTTCAGAAATCATTTGATTTAAGCGATGAGCAGTATGATAAATTAATGGAAGCGGGACATCTTCCTGAAAATCTGCTAAGTTATGAGGAAACGCCGGGAGCATCAGAGACAATTAACAAATGGGTTGATGAAGGGCATGAGGTTTTTATTATTACAGGAAGACCTTTTAATTCGTATGAGCCATCCAGAAAATGGCTGGACGAACATCATCTGGAGAGAGTACCTTTGTTTTGTGTCGATAAATATGGTCGTGAAATATTCGAGCATGAATACGAATATAATATGACGTTAGAACAGCTTTACAGCATGACATTTGATTTTGCAATAGAGGATTCGCCATCTGCTTTTGAACATGTTTTGCATTTTCATAATTGTAAGGTTGCTGTATTTGACCGTCCGTGGAACAGGCAGGCAGAATTTCCTAATGACAATTTTGTAAGATGCAAAAACTGGAATCAGATAGATAATGTATTTGAGGAATATGCCGGATAAACAATGATTTATTATTTTGATAAACAGGTATTAAAGATAAGGAGGCAGGTTTTATGAAAATATTTTTTTATGCCTTAAGAGAATATGATGAGCAGAAATATGTAGAAGAGTTTGCAAAAAAGTATCCGTTTGAGTATGGATTTACTTCAGATTATCCATCAATGGAAAATGTTGGACTTGCTAAGGGATATGATGCCATATCAATTATAACCAATCCTATGTATCCGGAAATACTTGATGCATTTCATGATATAGGTGTTAAGTATATATCAACAAGAAGCATAGGTTATGAGCATATTGATGTTGATTATGCTTATTCTCTTGGAATGAAAGTATCTCATGTTGTATATTCGCCAAACAGTGTGGCGAATTATGCGATTATGCTTATTCTTATGGCATGCCGTAATATGCCATGGATAATGAAAAAAGCAGATTGCCAGGATTATTCGTTATGTGGAAAAGTAGGAAAGGAATTATCTACATCGACAGTTGGTGTTATAGGTACAGGCAATATAGGAAAAACAGTTGTTAAGCATTTATCAGGTTTTGGCTGCCGTATATTAGCATACTCATATTATGAGGATGAAGAAGTGAAAAAATATGCAGAATATGTAAGTTTTGAAGAACTTATACAAAAATCAGACATTATAACACTTCATGTTCCAGGAAATGATGAGAATACACATCTTATTGATGAAACAGCATTTAAGAAAATGAAAGATGGCGTTATAATTGTCAATACAGCAAGAGGATTAATAATTGATACACAGGCTCTTATTGCATCACTTAAAAATGGAAAGGTTGGGTTTGCAGCACTCGATACTTTTGAGGGTGAAGTTGGACTTTATTATCTTAATAAGGAAACACAGAGACTTGATAACGATAATATGGCAATCTTGAAGAGTTTTCCTAATGTAATATTGTCACCTCACATGGCATTTTATACTGAGCAGGCTGTGTCTGATATGGTAGAAAATTCGATTAAAGGTATTATTGGATTTGAGTGTGGCGAAGATAACAGATTGGCAGTTAAATAATTTGGATGTGTGAACAGGAGAGCAACTTTATATGGAGTGGAAAAATAAGCACGTAAATCGTAACATGATTTACGTGCTTATTAATAGTTAGTTATAACTACCAAATTTTACTTAAAATATTCAAGTGCAGTATTAAGTTCATTTGACTGATTCTGCATTTCCTCAGCCATATTTGTAACATTGTGCATCATGGCATTTAACTCTTCAATATTAGCATTCATTTCTTCTGATGCTGCAGCATTGGTTGAGCTGACATCTGCAAGATTGTTGCTAGTTGTTGTTATTTTATTATTAAGCTCTACCATCTGGTCAACCTGTGCTTTAATTTCATCTGCCTTATCTGCTGTTAATGTAATCTGTGCGTCAAGTTCATTAAATTCTTTCAGCACTGTATTAATAGATTCTTTCTGTTCCAGATTATGTTCTACAATTTTTTTAGAATCATTTACACATGTATCACATTCATTAACAAGTTCTGAGATGATTTCACGGATATTGTTAAGTTCATTGCCGGTATTATCGGAAAGTGTACGGATTTCTTCTGCAACTACAGCGAATCCTTTTCCGGCCTCGCCCGCACGGGCAGCTTCGATTGAGGCATTTAAAGATAAAAGATTAGTCTGTTCTGATATTTCTTCAATTACGGAAATAATCTGGCCTACTTTGTCAACAATCTCATTTACCTTGCCGATTCGTGCTGATATTTCATTGATGCCGGCATCCATAATTTCGCTGCTTTCCTGCATCTGGTGCATCTTTTCATTCATTGACTGGCTGTTTTCCTGAACGGAAGCTGTCTGTTTTTTGATATCTGTAACAGAGTTGTCTATGTGTTCTGACTCAAGAGACATTGTTTCAAGTGAATTATTAATATCGGCTATTGCATTGGCCATATTTGTTGAGCCTTCTGCAACATCCTGAACTGCACGTGATATTTCATTATTGGCAGAAAGTGTCTGGTTGCTTGTCTCGTTCAAGTCAGTGCTGTTTTTTGACATCGTATTTCCGGCAGTCCTGATTTTTTCTACTATTGTGCTTAATGAACTGCTCATAGACTGCATTTCTTCGGTTATAAGACCAATTTCGTCATTCGACTTTTTGATTTTTGAAAAATCAGCATTCAGATTACCATCAGCAATTTCTTTGATGAGTCTGCTTAATGATGAAAGCGGACGGGCAATTGATCTGCTGAAAAAATATGCAACAATAAGGGCAACGATGATAATACCAATAAGAATATATCCTGCAATGCGGGTAATTCGTGTAATTCCGCTTAATGCATCATTTTCATCGGCACTGACTACAACAATATCATGGTTATCAAGGATAACATAACCGGCGTATTTTACAACACCGTTATAATCATAATCAACTATTGCAGGTTCAGGTTGTTTTCCTGATTTAATCTGTGTTACAAGACTATTGATAAGACTGTTTTCAACCGGCTTGCCGACTTTATCCTTTGTATTATGATATAACATGGTTCCGTCAGAGGATACGATATAGACATAAGAGCTGTCCACACCTGTGAGTTTTGTGTCTTTAAGTATACGTGCATATTCGTCATATGAAAGAGATTTGTTGTTATTGATATGCATTTCATTAGAGACGAGTTCGGCAGATGTTTTGGCCATGCTCATCATATTGTTTTTGACAGAGGAGCGTATAAGTATTCTTGAATTATTTACAATCAGAATTATACTTATAAGATTAGAGAGAATAAGTGCCGCAGTTACAAGTATACAAATCTTGACTGCTATAGTGCCTTTTTTCTTTTGAGTTTGTTTTTTCATGATAAATTAAAAATCTCCTTTCATATGTTTATTGTAATTTAATAAACTTATTATTATTTTTATAATACTACAAACTGTTAAAAATTCAATGATTTTATAGCTGTATTGCTGATATATTACATTTTACTTCGATATTTTTTGGTGCATAGTGATGGGTGTGTAGTAATATAAAAACAAGTTGACAAATATTTATTTGTAATTTAAACTGAATATAAATTAAATACTTTCTCGTGAGGGAGTAGTTCGCGTGTATACGTGATTTGTCAACAGACCCGATTTTTAATCTGGCAAATCTTAATGAATGAGACTCATGTATGTCTGATATGGCATTTTATGTCATCAGATATACATGAGCCTCTTTTTTTATGCGGCAGAATGCGTTCTTCACAGATTATATGACGGCAGGAATAATATCCTGCATCAGGCATTGTAATCATATTAAAAAAGGAGACAAAAATATGGAAATTTTAAAATCAGCAGCGATTCTTGTAATCGGATTTGTTCTGCTTATTAAAGGAGCAGATTTTTTTGTTGAAGGAAGTTCTTCAGTAGCAAAGAAATTCAATGTTCCTTCACTTATAATCGGTATGACTATTGTGGCAATGGGGACGAGCCTTCCCGAACTGGCAGTCAGTGTTACAGCTTCTATAACAGGAAATAATACGTTGGCTGTAAGTAATGTGTCAGGTTCTAATATTTTTAATCTTATGGTTGTCTGTGGAGCCTGTGCATTGTTTGCACCGCTTACAATAGAAAAAAATACTCTTATGAAAGAGTTCCCATTTTCAATTGTTTGTGCAGGATTGCTTGTAGTTTTTGGATTTATCGGGATGAAACTTGGAAGAGTTGATGGAATTATTTTCCTTGTGATTTTTGTGGCATATCTTCTCTGGATGATTTATTCTGCAAAAAAGGCAAGAAGCGAAGGTGACAAATTTGAAACTGAAGAAGAGGAAATGGCAGAAGAAATAAAGATTCTTCCGATGTGGAAATGCTTGTTATATATAGTTGGTGGAATGATTGCGATTAAGTTTGGCGGAGATTTCGTTGTTAATGGCGCCTCATCTATAGCTGCAGGATTCGGATTGAGCCAGACTCTTATAGGTCTTACGATTGTTGCGTTGGGAACAAGTCTTCCTGAACTTGTAACTTCTATAGTTGCAGCAAGAAAAAATGAAGTTGATATGGCACTCGGAAATGTAATTGGTTCTAACATTTTTAATATTTTATTAATTCTTGGTGTTGCAGCAGCAATTAGCCCTGTTACATTTATTATGGAAAATATTATAGATATAATTATTCTCATTATTATGAGTACGGTTGTATGGATATTTGCATGGACATCAAAGAAGATAAACCGCAAAGAAGGAATAATAATGTTACTTGTATATGTGGTTTATATGGTATATATATGTATCAGGTAAATTAAATGAATAACGTAAGACTTTGATATTTAAAGTTAAAAAGTGTCCCTGAAAGCTGAACTTTCCAGGACACTTTTTTATTTACGCGTGTAACGAGCCAAAGTCCGTGCTTGCACGAGACCTTGGCGACTGCCGCGATAACTTGAGAAAC
>NZ_JBBMES010000016.1:0-60321 GCF_040096395.1 Lachnospira hominis (ex Hitch et al. 2025)
CTTTCTTTATCGGATAAAATAACCTGTTCTCCTAGTCCCATATCATCAAACGACCATATTACGCACACAAAGACCATATTTTTACAAGATGACCACTGCCTTAGTAGAAGCTCTGTATCTCAAACTCTTTGAAATACAATGCTTCCCTGCATTTTCTATATCGTCATGTTGATATTATAACTTTACTATCCAGCACACTCTCTGAGAGTGACTGTATCTATCAAAAAAGAAGCCAGCAGTTTATTCACGCACTGCTGACTTCCTATAATACTACTCATTTTATTTACTTCGCTGCGTCTCAGACAATTTTTTTATTTTTAAACATAACCTCTGTTTTCCCACCATCCCTTTACATACCACCTGATTCCAACATATACCAGTTGCACGAATAATAAGAGAAATAGCAGATTGATTGGCAATACTTCCTTTATCCAATCCCCAAAGTAGATAGCTATTGCCATACTTACAAGTATCACCATTATGGTAATCATATCCCAACAGTATTTCTTATATAGCCCTGCAATCTTTATTTCGATGAATGCCAAAAGTATTCCCACACCCACCAGACATCCACCGCAAATCAATATTCTTATCAGCCAGTTTATAATTCCGGCAACGACAGGATTGGATATTCCATCACTAATCTGTGCCACGTTCTTTCCTGCCAGTACAACCCAGCCAGCAATGGTCTGTGTGAAAGTTGCGATTGTATCAAAGAATACCACGCAATCAGAAATAAATATTTTTGACCGTATCATCTGAAAAAGAGTAGTTGATACGGAATACCATATCAGCAGAAACATCAATGCTTCATACATGGCTGTTTTTGTTTTATATCTGCCTGCCAGTTTTTCCCTCTGCATATCATACTTTTCCTTGGCTTTCAGATAAGCTGTCTGTTTACAATTCCCGCACTTTTGATAGAGTACCGGCTTTTCAACCGGTATCTCTACTTTTTTCTGATGGGAGAGTGCATAATCCCGTTCCTGTTCTGCCTGTCTCTGCTTATCTCGACATTCCTCTATCATGGCTTGGACGGTGTGTGTTTTCTCTTTCTCGCTCTGCAACAATTCTTTTGTTTTCCTCAAGTCGTTCTTTAAGGCTTGAATGTTCTCTGTTTTGTTCTCGCTGTTTAACTTCTCGTTCAAGGTCAGCGATTCGTCGAGCTGCACTTTCAGTTCCCTGATAGTACGGTCTTTCTGGTCGAGTTCTTCCTGCATCTGCTCTGTCAGCAGAAGCAACTCTTCCAGTTGATCGTCGCTCTTTGAGTTTCTTAATTCGTTCATCAATCAACCTTCCTTTCTCTAATTGCTGTTCAAGTTCAGTAATTCGCTGTTCTGTTTCTGCAATAGCCGGTTCTCGCTGTTTAATTTCTGTGCCAATTCCTGCCATTGCTGATTTTCGTCTGTGAGTTTCTGTATCTGGTCTGTCTTTTCTTCCAGAAGCATCAACAGTTCTTCTGTATCCGGTAAGATTTGTAGCAGCTCTGACAATTCTTTCTCTAATTGCTGCAATCGTTCTTCCTGCTCCTGAAAGCACATCAGCTTCTCGTCCTTTTCCTGTATCTCCTGAAGCATCTCTGCCATGATATTCTGCTGTTCCTCTATCTGTGTAATCATTGCTTCCATCATGGGAATTACTTCTTTGCTTTCTTCTAATGTCATTCAACCACTCCCTCCACATCGACAATGCACCGGATACCTTACCAAAGGTTGCAATTACCTTTTGCAGCAGTGCATTTTGTTTTTTTATCATCTGGTTTTCCTCGACCTTCCATGAACCTTTCCTTATCTGCCCGGTGAGATATTTTTCCTCAATCTTCCTTGCATCTGCACCCTCATGAATCGTAGGGACTTTCAATTTGCCCTGTCTTTCATAAGAGCGGTGGTCAATCAGATTGTCTATGGATAAATGCCGGTTACACATCTTTGCCCATTCGCTTCGCCATAACTCACAATTCTTTGGATTGTTCCAGCCTGTAGCGTCAGTCAGAACCCTTTTCCATTGTTTTCTGTTTCTTGCCCCGACTTTCTGTACTCCGTTTTCATCAAGTACCGGAATACGGATTCCATGACGGTCTGGATTTTTCTTATCCTGCCACCAGTCCGGGTGGGATTCATCAACCACGATATTTCCGTCAGTATCTCTGACAAAATCCCAGTCCTTGACTTCCTTGTTGCCCCATGAGTGGTCTGGATTGAATGGTCGCATGGTTACAAGTAAATGCACATGTGGGTTCCCGTCGCCCTTATCGTGTATGCTCCAGTCGGCACACATTCCCTCGTCCACGAAAGTCTTTTGAATATATTCGGTTGTATAATCAATCTGTTCCTGTCTGCTCCATTCTTTCGGCAGGGAAAATTCAAATGAGCGTCCAAGCTGTGCATCTGCATTTTTTTCTATCTTCAATACCTCATTCCATAGACGCTGTTTCTGAAATGTGATTTTAAACTTTTCCAGTGCGGCATCTTTATCATCCGCTCTTTTATAACGGATAGACTGTTGAAACCTTTTTATATTTTCTTCCGGTACATGCAGCCATTCAGGAGGTGCATTTTCGCACATCATCAGACTGGTGTAGACGACTTCCTTTTTGGAAGTATAGTAACTGATTCTGCCTGTTTCCTCATTCTTCATCACATCTCCATTAAGATATGCCGATGCGGATATGACAGATTTTCCTTTACTGCGCCCGACAATCTTTACTGTAAAGTGAAATATCGCCATGATACGATTCCCCCTTTCTGCCGTATCCGGCATTGATTTCCGACAGCATCTTCTTCTGGTTTGGCAGAAGTGAAGCTGTCGGAACGCCCTCTGCGCAAGAGTGCCCCCTGCGGCATGAGCAGGTCTGGCTGAAAGCCCCGCCGACGGAACGAGCCCGGCAAGCGTAAGCGCAGACCGGTTGCCACTTGTGGCAAACTTATAAGGACGACCTCTGGTTGTCCATAAGTGCGCCCTTCATTCAAAAGCAATGAAGGGAATGGAAAACCCACTCCATCTGCCATCACACTTCCTCCATGTCTGTAAATGGTTCTTTTTGCATCGCCTTTGAGAAAAACTTTCCGTTTGTTTCCTGCCTTTTTAAGAAGCCTATCAGCTTTGGTAAATCTTCCTCTTCAATCGGACAGCCAAGAACCGATTCCACCGCACCGCCAATCTGACAGAGCCTGTGGGTTCGTTTTTTACTTTCCTCGGCTTTCTTTCTCTTTTCCAGTTCCTTTCGCTGTGCAATGAGCTTTTTGGTAGCTTCGATGCTTTCCTGTTCCTTTTTCTCTAATGCACGTATTCTTTCTTCATAAGTCTTTGTTGATTTCGCCATATCGTCTTCATCCTTTCTTTTTCCGATAAACAACAGTTCCCGGTTGCATATCAGGAGAAGCACATGGTATAATCCTCTTGCGTGTAGGTATATCATGGCTTCGGTCTGATAGAACCTTTGGCGGTTTCTTAGGAAGCCGCCTTTTTAAGTTGCCACATTTCTTGTGACAGCTTTTACATTTCCTTTATCCCTCAGATCTCGCCCCTCGTTGGCTTCCATGAACTTTTCCAGAATGTCAGTTTTAATAAGGACTTTTCTTCCGACTTTTAATACCGGAAGCTTCTTCCATTCAACCAGCTTTCTCAAAGTGTTTCTGCCAATTCCTGTATAGTCGGCTGCTTCCTCGATGGATAATGCAATCTTTCTTTCCGTCATCTTGTCACCTCCTTATAAATTGCATTATGCAATTTTTGTTGTGCTGTTAGTATAGCGGTTTTATATTGTGTTGTCAAGCGTTATGAAATTTTAAAAATAATTATTATATTGCATATTGCAATTACGTGAGGTACATGCTATAATTCATACATACCGAAAAAGGAGGCAATCAGCATGAAAGATAAAGAACTACGCAAGCTGATAGGCAGCAGGGCAAAACAGCGTCGTCTGGAATTAAATCTGACACAGCCTTATGTTGCAGAGAAGATGGGAGTTACCGCTTCCACAATCCTGCGTTATGAGAATGGTTCGATTGACAATACCAAAAAGATGGTGCTGGAAGGTCTTTCGGAAGCACTTCATGTATCTATTGAATGGCTCAGAGGGGAAACCGATGAATACGAAACCGATATTACGGATAAGAAAGAATTACAGATTCGTGATGCAATGGGCGATATTCTCAAACAGTTACCTCTCGACCTTAGTAAAAAGGAAGATGCTTTTTCCAAAGATTTACTGCTGTTGATGTTAAAGCAATATAACCTGTTTCTGGAATCATTCCAGTTTGCCTGCAAGAATTACAAGGGCAACACGAATGAAGCTGATATTGCAAAAGTAATGGGGTTTGAATCGAATGATGAATATAACGAGATTATGTTTCTCCGGGAGATCACCCACACTGTTAATGCCTTTAACGACATGGCAGATATCGTAAGGCTTTATTCCAAGAAACCGGAAATGGCAGAACAAAGGCTTGAAAATCTTTTATCAGAAGTTTTGTATGAGGATTCCGATTCGGTATAGAACGACAACCGGAGTTATGATATACTTACACGCAAGAAGCATTTCATCAGTTCCGATTGTCTGATATCGAAAGGAGACACACGATTATGGCAAAAGGATCTGTAAGAAAAAAAGGAAAGAAATGGTACTACCGCTTCTATGTAGAAGATGCAAGCGGCAATCTGGTTCAGAAAGAATACGCTGGAACAGAAAGTAAAAGTGAAACGGAAAAACTGCTCCGTCAGGCAATGGATGATTACGAAAGCAAGAAATTTGTCGCAAAGACAGATAATCTTACTGTAGGAGAACTTCTTGATATGTGGGCGGAAGAAGAACTGAAAGTCGGAACACTCAGCAATGGTACAGTGGAAAATTATCTTGGTGCAATCCGTTGTATCAAGAAACATCCGATTGCAGAACGCAAATTAAAAACCGTTACTGCTGAACATTTACAGGCATTTCTCGATCTGCTTACATTCGGTGGGGAATTTCCAGATGGAAAAGTGAGAAAAGGATACAGTAAAGATTACATCCATTCCTTTTCAGCAGTATTACAACAGGCTTTCCGGTTTGCAGTATTTCCAAAACAGTTGATTACTTTTAATCCTATGCAGTATATTAAGCTGAAAAAACAGGCAGAGGATGTGGATTTATTCTCAGATGATGAGGTAGAAGAAGGCATACAGCCTATTTCCCATGAAGATTATGAGAGACTGATAGAATACCTCAAAGTAAAGAATCCACCTGCAATCCTGCCAATCCAGATCGCATACTATGCGGGACTTCGTATCGGTGAAGTTTGCGGATTGACATGGCAGGACATCAATCTTGAAGAACAATGCCTGACCATTAAAAGAAGTATCCGCTATGATGGCACAAAACATAAAAACATCATCGGACCGACCAAGCGAAAGAAAGTAAGGATTGTTGATTTTGGCGATACTCTGACTGAAATACTGAAAACCGCCAGAAAAAAACAGCTTAAAAGCCGGATGCAGTATGGTGAACTTTACCACCGCAATTTCTACAAGGAAGCACAGGACAAAAACAGAGTGTATTATGAATATTATCATCTGGACGGAACCGAAGAAATCCCGGTAGATTACAAGGAAATCTCCTTTGTCTGCCTGAGACCGGACGGATGTCTGGAACTGCCAAGCACACTCAGCATTGCCTGCCGATCAGTTGCAAAAAGGCTGGACGGATTTGAGAATTTCCATTTCCACCAGTTGCGACACACCTACACAAGCAACCTCCTCTCAAACGGAGCTGCCCCAAAAGATGTGCAGGAACTGTTAGGGCACTCTGATGTCAGTACCACAATGAATGTCTACGCCCACTCTACAAGAAAGGCAAAGCGGAACTCCGCCAGACTTCTTGATAAAGTGGCAGGCAACGACTAAATAAAAAATTCCCTTATTTCCCTTGCTGATTCCGCATAAGGTCAAAAATAAGGGAAAATACATATCATTTCACTATTTAAGGGGCTGGAAAGCCCGTAAAATAAGGAAAGTTCAAGAAATCTCTCCACAAATCCCGATTTATCAAACACTTTTTATTTCTGCTGAATCATCTTAAAATACTTCAATGCCTCCACAATTGCGCTCTCTTTATCTTCTGGACACTGTGGCTGCCTGCTATCTTCATTTTTAGGTAAATTAGGACTTGGAACAATTTCCAAGTCTGTCGCGGCAGTCGTCGAATTGCCCTGCAAGCAGTCCATTCTCCTCGTTGCAACGCACAAATTCTTTCCAACTTCAATTCCGCATTTTCTCTTTACCTGTGAGATATACAGATTGGAAACCTTCATGCCGGCATTATGTTCCGCCACATACTTCTTTATCTCATCATATGTTGCCTTAGTCTCTGCAGATGTTATATCCACATTATCATTTTGCTATGTGTAGTTACACCCAAAATTGAATAAAATACGAAACCGTCTGTTGTAAAAATCGAACATTTTACAGCAGTTTTTTGTACCCAAATTTAGAAAGGACGTGACACAATGGCAAACCGATTACAGTTATCTGCGAAATTATAATACAGAGCTTGGACAAATCAGCTCAAGTCTGAATCAGATTACAAAACGGATAAACAGTACCGGAAACATCTATCAGGACGATATGAATGAAGTAAAGGAGTTGATGAATGAAGTATGGCATACACAAAAATCCATGCTATCAAAGCAACCGTTGATAAAGCAATAGATTACATATAAGAAGTGGCAATGTGAAGCCATTGCTCAACTTATTATTATTTGATAACAACCGAGCAGCTTACTGACAGAAAGCTGAACACTACCGACGGAATTATTACCATCATTATACCTTAACCAAGCCCTCCACTTTACTCTTTTTATACATATTTTGCAGGCACTATAGCATATAATTGCTGTAGTGCCTGCGATATTACATAAGCAACGTTTTATTATTTTTATTATTTATATAATCAAATCCTCTCCCGTTTCATGAGCTGCATTTCCAAGCACTTCCTCTCCAAATACGTTATCATTCATTAATTTTACTATACACACAAATCTTCATCATCATTTATAACTTTTTTTAATTCATTTCTCAAGGATATTAATTTCGACGGTGTCATATCCCCTCTGAATACAGATTTCTGGTAGTGTGATAAATATTTTTTGCATATTTTAAATACTTTTTGCACACGCTTTTCTCCTACATCATAAAACAAAAATGCATAGTTGTAATTTTTTTCTCTTTTCACTATAACCCTTCTTTCAACGAAAATGGAATAAATTCTCTTTCTTCCAAAATACTTTTTATAAGCTTATAGCAATCAAGTTTAATTGCTGTTCTATAACTGACCCTTCTTTTTAACGACGGATGTAAAAAAACATTTTCAAGCCTTTCCTCAAATGCCTGAATAAATATTTTTCTTCCCTCTTCGTTCAAAATACAATAATTCACGTTTTTCTCAAAATGTTTTTCAACTTGCAATTTACGATTATTAACCAAATCAAATATTGTCCTGAACACTATAACAGGTTTAAACGCTTCACTTATATCAAGACTCAGCGAAAATCTTCCCTCAGACGGTTCATGTAAAAAACTTATTCTTTGGTCAAGATGCGTCTGATATATTGCCGATATTGTTTTGGTATATAATAAAGTATTACCAAATGATATAAGTGCATTAATAGGATTATCCGGCGGTCTCTTAACTCTTTTATTCATTACAAAATGTTCCGGGAGAAAATATTTAAAATCGGCATAAAATTTCATCCATACTTCGCCCTCATAAGACATTAATTCTTTTACGTCTTTTGCATTGTCAACAGATGGAATAAAATTCTTCTTAATCCAGTCGATTGTTTCTTTTACCTCTTTTTTATCATGTTTATAATAATGGTACAATATTTCATATATATTTAATCCTATTCCTTTTACAATAGGTCTTGCTATACTCATCCTGTCTTCATTATATTTATTTACCTGCTTGACAAGCAGTTTTCCGCTAAGATAATGGTCTCTCGGATAATATGTACCACTATATCCGCCATAATAATTATAAAAATGTATTATAATATTATTTTGTGATAAAAAATCCAATAATTTTGTATTTATGCTCACTTCATTAAAGCAAAATATTTCTTTGGTATTTTCCACCGGAATATATACATTCTTACCGTCTTTTCTAAAACATAACGAGTTATCTTTTCTCGTAAGTTCCCCCATCGACATAATATACCTTGTACTCCCCATATAAACCTCCGTTTCATAGATGTATTTTTCAGTAAATAATTGGCATTATATTTTATTAAATATAACAATATTCATAATATGCACACTTTTTACAAGTTGACTTGTTGATACATTCAGGAATCCTATCTTGATTTAATAATTGTTCTATTTCATCAATATATTTGTCCAGTTCCTTCTCTACTTCATCCGTAAGTTCTATTATTATAATCTTTTTGTCTTTTTTATTTTTTTCAACAAATTCCAACTTGCCTTTTCTTATAACACCTTTAGTTTTCAATACTTTTAAATAATATAACAACTGCCATTTTGCGGCTTCTGCGTCGGCATCTGACTTTTTAACTTCTGTAAGATACTCTTTTGTAAGCTTATCCAATCTGATATTATCTATGGCTATTTCCGTATTGTTTTTATTTTCTGCCCTTTCTTCATGTATAGCTTTTCCAATTTTCACCTGTTCGCTATTATCTTCCATATTAAGCCTGTTACCATGTAAATAACATTGCCTTTTACAGTGGAAATAATAATTAATTATTGTTCCGTTAATATTCATATCATCCCTCCGTTCACACTTTAATATTTAATTTAATGATTTTATTTTTAATGCCTGTTTATGTTGCTGTGACATTAACAAAATAAATTAAATTATAGTACATCTTATGTTGCTGTTTAAACTGTTGTGGTAGTTGCATGCCCACTCTCAACATCGTTTCAAAACATTTTATGTTATTGTTTAATACATTTGCTGTTCAAAGTTTGCCGCAACTGTCACATTTCAAAATATCCAATATTATTGTTTAACAAACTTGTCAAATGGTTTTACCGACAAACTTGATAAATTTCAAAACATCCTATGTTACTGTTTAACGTAAAAGGCGGACTGTCTCCGTTTGAACAGGCAAATTTCAAAACATCCTATGTTACTGTTTAACAAATGCTGGATTCTTATTTTATCTGACTACCATTATTTCAAAACATCCTATGTTACTGTTTAACCTCGCGGCGTAAATGTCATATTAGACATTACAAGATTTCAAAACATCCTATGTTACTGTTTAAGAAATGGAAAACTTTCGGTTTTCCGATAGAGGGTATATTTCAAAACATCCTATGTTACTGTTTAACTCATTCTTAAATATAGGAGTGACCTTGTAATATACAATTTCAAAACATCCTATGTTACTGTTTAACGTCTTGTTATCCTCACCGAAAATGTCGTCTTTATACATTTCAAAACATCCTATGTTACTGTTTAACCCTGTTGCTGTATTGTCAAGCTTTCCGCTTATATCCATTTCAAAACATCCTATGTTACTGTTTAACTTCCGCCCACAACTTACTAGCCGTATCGTACAACATTTCAAAACATCCTATGTTACTGTTTAACTGGAAGAGCCGCACTTGAGATATATCAAATATGAAATATTTCAAAACATCCTATGTTACTGTTTAACATCACAGCTTGAATCTTTATCTCCTGCGTCTTCCAAATTTCAAAACATCCTATGTTACTGTTTAACGAATTCCGTACAAGGTCATCAAAAGGTGGTCTTGGATTTCAAAACATCCTATGTTACTGTTTAACTTTTGCGGATGGGTTCAGAACCGTCGACACTGATATTTCAAAACATCCTATGTTACTGTTTAACACAGAATTTAGCAACAGCATTGTTGCGAATATCGGATTTCAAAACATCCTATGTTACTGTTTAACTCATGCTTTCTTTTAACGACATCTGACTGTTCATCATTTCAAAACATCCTATGTTACTGTTTAACTCCTACGTTTCCAAGCCCGACCTCACCGGCGGAATAATTTCAAAACATCCTATGTTACTGTTTAACTATGAACAGGAGACAGAAGAAAAAACATGAAAGACATTTCAAAACATCCTATGTTACTGTTTAACGCAATAAAACTTAAAGAAAAAGAAATAAATTATACATTTCAAAACATCCTATGTTACTGTTTAACGCATGAGGATGACGGTATAATATATATTTGAATCCTATTTCAAAACATCCTATGTTACTGTTTAACATCAACCTCGATATTTCCACAATCATGGAAATATAATTTCAAAACATCCTATGTTACTGTTTAACGTATTCGCCTATTATTTCTTTGTTTTTTCGTCCTTATTTCAAAACATCCTATGTTACTGTTTAACTAAGTTACAAAAGGTAGTAATTACCTAGTATCATGATTTCAAAACATCCTATGTTACTGTTTAACCCGTTTTAGGCATCACTACCACAGTAATAGACCCTATTTCAAAACATCCTATGTTACTGTTTAACAGAAAAAACGAGCTTGTGATAACAGATTGGTACGTATTTCAAAACATCCTATGTTACTGTTTAACTATTAATATGTTTGCAAGCAGAAATAGCATCAACATTTCAAAACATCCTATGTTACTGTTTAACTAGCCAGGAAACTTTCTCTTTACGAAATTAAATAATTTCAAAACATCCTATGTTACTGTTTAACTTTCTCATTGTTTCTTACCTCCGTTTTGCTTTCCTTATTTCAAAACATCCTATGTTACTGTTTAACCAACGTATTTAAGCCGTTTTCACAACTTAAATCTTTATATACGCCCATATTACACTATCTTATTCAAAATTACCAGCCAGCCAATCATCTTTTCAAGTGCGTCTTTATATAAACTTTAATCTTAGAATTTTACTATGTTTACTCGATATTCCCAGTAGTAAGCGGTTGGTAATTTTTACGGCATTTATAAAAATAATTCTTCATTATCCTCAATCAGGTCTAAATCAATCATTCCATACTCATCAAGATAATCCTGTCCGTTATCAATATAATATATATCACCTATCTGTTCATAATCGCCGCATTTAACCCATTGTAAATTTGGCCGGACCTGATACATAAAAGTATTCATTTTGCTTCTGACATCCTGCAATTTTACTTTTTTCTCGGGATACCTGTTATTAGCAAGCTGTGTATCCTCAAGCAATGACCTGTATTCTTCCCAAAGCTCCGCTGCCGTATAATCAAGTCCGGGCTTTTCTATATTAAGATACAAATACATCTTTACAGAATTGTCATCAATCAATTTCATGTGTTCTGATACATTTTTCATATCAAGATGTCCTGCGTTCTTTTTAAAAAAATCGTTCAGGTTATTTTCACCATATTTCCCGTACACATATGATAAATCTTCAAAAACCGACTTATAAAAACTGTCAAATTCTTTACTTTCAAGCATTAATCGAATATTATCATCTTCAAGTGTTCTTCCTGTATTTAGACGGGCGTCGTTTATATATATTTTTCCTGCATCATCATAATTGAAAAAATATACTATACAATTTTCTTTTTTACACGATCTGTTAATTCTCCCCATAAACTGCTCTTCACTGTCAAGCCTCGATATATCCTTATAACCTATATCCATATCTATATCAACCCCTGCTTCTATAACCTGTGTTGCCACAAGAATCACAGACTCTAATTCCTTAATTTCATTTATAATATCTTTTCTTTCCTGAATATTACTGTTGCCTGTCATTAATCTTACAGTAACCCCTTCTTCTGTGTCATTTTTTATTAACCTATAAAATTCCTGTGCCGTTTTCTTTTTAATAAATTCAACAATTATACGTTTATGCTGATTTTTTAACACATGAACCTTTAACTCTTCTAATGTTATCTTTTTGTTTCCTTGTTTCAACAATGAATAATCTGGTATAACTCTGTTTTTAAAAATAGGATTAGCAAAATATTTTTCCCTATTTTTTATGAGCCTCACACTTGCTTCATTATTATTTATAAGATTATCCAAATTTGGAAGCGTAGCAGACATAATTATTATTTTAACATTAAACAAATCTGCATACGCACTCAAAAATGTTATAATCTCTCCCCACAAAGAATTTTTATATGTATGAATCTCGTCCAGCACTATCACCGAATTACATATTTGATGAAATCCGAATAAATCTTCTTTTCTGTCACCGAATAACATATTAAAAAGAGTTACATGTGTCGATAAAACTATCGGATAATTAAAAAACTGTCTGTCCAAAAGTATTCTCTGATAATCCTTATCAATTAATTTTTCTTCATTGAAATTATCCGATTTATTTTTATACGGAGTAATTGAATTAACAACAGCTACTTGTGACATTATTCTGTTGTTATTCTCAAATAATTTTTCAATACAAGCTATATTCTGCTCAACCAATGTATTATATGGATATATGTAAAATATTTTATTTATATCCGCACACTGTTTCACAAGATTAAAACTAAGATTCATTGATGTATTGCTCTTACCGCTTCCCGTCGGTGCTTCCAGATAAAAAATATTCTTATCTATATTATCCGACAATTCATTTTCGGCATCCAGATACATTTCAGTTCTTAAATTATTAATATTTTTTGTCTTTTTTAATTGTTCTGATGACATCGGATATATATTATATTTATAATTTTCTATACTTTTTTGAACTTTTCCGTTCGTGTATTCTTTATAAATACAATCTATACTTTCAATTCCTCCAAATTCCGTTATCTTAACACCATTCATAAACTCTGATGTTGCATAATAATCACTTGCTACCAGTAATGAATACAGAAATCTTGTCCAGCCATACAGATACACGCTCTTTTTATTTTCATCTTTGGAAATTCTTTTATACATTTTACTTTTATCCGAAGAACTGTATTGTTTTGTCAGTTTAACAACATCATTCATTTTAAAATTTTCATTATATAATTTATTTTTCTCAATGTTTTTATCAACATTTTCTGACCTAATCCCTTGTTTCCATAACTTATACCATTCATATGCCCGGTATCCGATATTATCGGAATAATCCGGTTTAAAACTAATCATATAATTCTGAAAATCAATTACATTTCCGTGATGTCGCGATATAATAAATGAATATATGTAAGCAAAATCTTTTAATACCAACATTTCTTCTTTGCTGATATTTTCCTTGTCTTCCTCTGATGCAATTTTTTCTATAAAATAATCAAGATAAAATATTGATGAAATAATAGAATGATTACTCTTTATATTTCCGTATTCATCTGCCTCAATTTTAAAGTAAAGTTTATTACGCATCTTATCTTTCTGAAACCGCGGATTTATCTTTCCCATATCGTGCAGCGTAGGAATATTAACACTCATATATTCAAATAATTCCAGTGCTTTTTCGCTAAAATTCAGTAAATATTCATTTTCAAATATTTTTATTATTTTATCAAACTTCTTGTCCTCGGCAAGCATAATAAAATATTTCTGACAAAGTTTCGTATGCTCTGTTAATGTTTCTGTTCTTGATATTTCTTCCGATGTTTCTTGTATTATATGTGCATAATATTTGTCTGAATAATTTATAAATTCATCAACAGACAACATTATTTTTCCCCAATTCATCCCCTGCTCCTTATTTTATATTTGAAAATTTATTTTATTTTAAAAAAATTGTAATATGTCATTTTCACATTTATACAATTCACCGTTTTTAACAATAACAGGTACATTTGTATAGCAAAAATCATCATACTCATAAAGATTAGTATACGCATTAAGTGCGACCGGAAGTTTTTCACAATATCTGACTATTCCCGTATCGTCATCTTCATCTAATTCCGCCATTTCACCCGTATTTTTTAAAAACAGACTTGAGATCACGATTTCCTTATCTGTTATATTTCTTAAAGCTAATCTTTTTACATCTTTAATATCTGCCGGATGATCATTTTTTCCAAGATACGGAAAATATACACAATTTCTGCTTTGAAGAAGCTCCGCTATGTGCTCTGACTCATTGCAGTCAAGCAATATATATATATCCCACACAGGCTTTTCAAGCCATTGTTCTTTTACAATAAGATTACCATCTTTATTTGCATAACCCACGGAATTATTAAATGTATGAATTTTTTTTTGAATATATCCGTTTTCATTCTTAGGTACTACAGCTATCTTAATTTGTTTTAATTTTTCATAAAATTCCGGATAATCTTCACTAAGTATTTTGCTTTTTTTCACAGTCTCATACTTTGAGCCATATCCTTTATATCCAGCTATTGCCCCCAACATTCCAAGCAATGCAACCTTATGTATATGTCCGTAAGTAAAATAACAATACTCATTAACATCGGGTTTTTTAAAAAAAGCATTCTGTCCAGCAAGTGTAAATTTTAAAGTTTCCATATATTACACCTCTTTTTGCGTAACTATATTATACCTTTTCTCGTTATTGATTCCTGAAATCAATTCAGTTGTATATGGATTGTAATATATCTCAACGTCTTTTATCCTATCTGCAACTTCATTAAGAATCTCTGACAACTTACTTATATTAATTATATTAAGTTCTTCACCTTTTTCAAATGTTATATACTCTGTAAAATTAGGAAGATACAACTTTGCATCGGTCTCAACAAAAATTGCAAATTCATTTTCACACCCTTCTTTTGAATTAGTTGCAAATGCTGTTGCCGATACAATCGCTGTTCGCTTAAAATTCTCATAATCTTCTTGTGTATACTCGGAATTTTTTATTCCAAGTTCCTGCATTTCTTTATATGCAAGCGGATTAATTACAAACGGATAAAAATAATGTGCCTCATCACAAACTATCTTAGTTCCCAATGTGGTATTTCTTGCCTCTTCACTCTTACCGTTATCCCCCTCTTTTTTCTTTCCATCTCTGAACGGTGATAATATATTCTGCTCTTCTATGCTTGTATCACTATATTTGTTAAATCCCTGTCCAAACTGAACAGCTCCCGTAATTGAAAAATTATTCTTCGCTTCCGCAAATGTCGCACCGAAATTTTTAACATCAACCGCTGACATCAAATTGCCAAGCACCTCTTTTGAATCCTTGCAATCCTTTAAATCATCAACTTCAAATAATTCTTCATAGCGTTCTTTTAACGTCTTAGGAATCAATGCCCCATCAGAAAATCTCATGCTCTTAATGTACAAGACTTTCTTTCCTTCATCATTCCACATCTTTTTCATCGGATATTTTAATGCCTTATCGCTTCCGTATATATCTCCGTTTTCAACTGTCTTTGGATTTCCCGAAAAATCTGCATTCCAATTTGCCATTATTGACGAAATTCCCAATACACCATAAACTCTTTTATCCATAATCAATTTTCCTCCTTGTCAGATTCATATACCAGATTATCGCTTATATATCCGGCAATAACCATTGTCGTGTCTATCTTTTTGTCATATTCATAATTTGAAACCAATGTATACAATTTATTGCTTCTCTTGTCACTGACTTTATAGTTATAATTATATTTTTTAAAATAATGCTCAAGCTTCTTTGCCAACTGTTTACTGTCAGTACAACTCAAAAAAGGATTTGCAAGCGAATGTGCCTTGTCTTTTATCTTGCTAAGTGATACAAAATATCTTATAAGTTGTCCCACCGCATATAAATATTCATCATCGCTTTCACATACCTGATAATCGTTACTGTTGATTTTTGTTTTAATACTTGAACGAATCTCACTATATTTATTCTTCATATCTTCTCCTCCAAAATATTCTTCAAAAGAAGCCAGCATATTAAACTGTAATACTGCTTTCCCCATATACCCCGCATTTATTGAGTTTTTAATTATATCAATACCGACATTTTTTATAACATTTTGAGCACCGTTTTTCTGCCCCTTATAAATCCATGCAAATATTATATCTCTTGACATAATTATATTTCTTTTAATACACGGATTATCAACCATAATATCTTCCACATCATTAAAAAGATTTCTTTTTAAACATTTAAAAAATAATACGTCATCCAAAACCGTAAATATTTTATTTTTATCCGTATAAGTATCATAGTAATTTTCATATACATTATTACTTTGAGTTGAATTCTTGTTTGGCGTCCAGTTTAATATTTTCTTTAAAACAAAATTTTTCTGAAGATTATATCTGTAATCAACTATTGTGTCCTGATATTTAATCAATACAGATTTTCCCTTTTGAATCTGCAAAAAATATCCCGAAAAATCCCCCTTTTCAAATTCACCGTTCGGGTATGCCGTAATTTCCCTGCTTTCATTCTCAAAGAAAACATTCGTAAGCCCGGCATTTGCCTTGTTTGCCAAAAAATCAAAAAACTTTCTCTGCAATAATACCTGTTTTACATCTATCAGATTAGGCACAGGTAATTTTCTTGTTTTATGCTCAAGATACGGTTTCTTTGAATTAAGTCCCAAATTATCATTAGGCAGTCCGTACATATTATTATTAATTTCTATGTTATAATCATTTTTATTATAAATCTTAGTCATAACATATCTTTTTTCTTCTCTAATATATGTATCCCTGTCATCTTCAAAAAATATTTTAAGATACTTCTTTTTTTGTAAATTCAATTCCGTTTTATCAAGCTGAAATATATTCTCTTTTATCCATTTTCTGTTGCTTTCCAACTGTTGTGTATCAACATCACCTATCTGCTGATAAATAAAATCATACATAACACGGTCAGCATTTTTATACTTTTCTCTTGGATTAATAAGCACGTCAAAATACCTGTCTATTGCCTGAACATCTAATTTACCGTTATCGAAGCTTTCGTATTTCACCCAAAACGACATATAATTATTAGAATGTACTATCTTTTTAGAGTCCTGCGGTTTATCCATGCTTATAAGCCGGCTATGATAATCATAAAAACATATATCTCTATATAAGAAATCTGATTCGTTAATTCCTTCCAGCGTCTTTTTTTTCTTATCTTCTTTTATAGAACATGACATCAATGAGCCGTCTTTTTTTACAATTATATAATCACCTTCAGCAGGTCTGTATTCATCTAATATTATATCTCTTCCTGCCTTGGCTTCTTTTTCCATCTGTTCTTTAAATATTTCTATACATTCCTGTAACACTACATTCACCTCCCCAATTTTATTTAAGTGCATTTACGTTAATTACATTGGTACATAATTGCAAAATCCAAATCCTCTCGAATTGGAAGTTGCCAGTCCACTTCCCAATGCAAAATATGCCAACTCTTGTGCTGTACTGTTGTCAGCGATTTTAATACTAATCTTGTCGCCTAAAAGTTTAATCTTTCCTTTATACAGATTAGCTATCGGTTTCTTGTTAATAAATTTTATATGGGTATAAAGTTCAAAGTTCTCGTCCAGCTTCTGATTAGTAAACTCATTATATTTCTTTATGAGATTCTCTTTTAAAAGCCTTTCGTATCATCTAACGATATTTTGTTTTTCCAATACCCCTCATCGCTTTTCATTATTACCGGTGTCAAAGCGTATAATTCCGCTATCATTTTTTTATGAATTATTCTGTTTTCAACAGTAAGCCCTTTTAACTTATCGGTATAATGATTTCTTAATACTTTTGAAAAATATGATGCAAGTTCAGGATTAACTGTTCTGATAATAATTGTATATATATTATCCTTTTTATACACACCTTCTTTTTCCAGCGGATGCATTCCATTGTAAACGTATAATTTAAAACAATTACATTCGTGGAATCTGCCCCACTTCTCATCTTTAGCAAGAGCCGAATCAATAAATGCCGCCTCTGACGAAAGCATATCCTGATATGTTATATCTTTTAATACATATAACTTCAATCTCATTTCATATACATGTATTTTCATACTCTGCTGCCTCCTTTCTTTAATCATTCAAATAAATTTATTTTCAAACTTATTATATTTGTATAATACATCTCAGATAATTGGTTGCAGCATAAGGCTCATACCATTGGATATCCACCACAACATATTCCCAACCGTACTCCTTCAGATGCTCAGCCATAAATTCAGCGTTCCGTCGTACAATATCTTCTGTAACAGCCGCTCCATAACAATCCAAGCTGTTCCACCCCATAGGTGCTGTTTTATCTTCATCTGTTTTATACCCTCTCGATATCCTGTTAATTCTGTCCGTAATATGCATTTGCACCATGCTTACGGAAATAATGCTTATCCTGTAATTCCTGCGGGGCAGGTGCTACCTGCGGATGAATCAGCTCGGTTCGATATGCCATCTTGGCAACCTCTTCAAGAACCACCGCATTATGGACGGCCTCCTTTGCATCCTTGCCCCAGGAAAAAGGACCATGATTCTTGCACAACACTGCAGGAACTGCCATTACATCCTTCTTCATACGTTTAAATTCCGAAACAATCAGGTGTCCGGTATTTTCTTCGTAAGCAGAGTTAATCTCTTCCTTCGTCAGACATCTCACACAGGGGATTTCTCCGTAGAAATAATCCGCATGAGTCGTACCATAACAGGGAATACTTCTTCCGGTCTGTGCCCAGCTCGTTGCATAGGAAGAATGGGTATGTACAATTCCACCTATTTCCGGAAACGCCTTATACAGCTCCAGATGGGTCGGTGTATCGGAGGATGGCTTATACCTTCCTTCCACACGGTTTCCTTCAAGATCCATAACCACCATATCTTCCGGCTTCATAATTTCATAATCCACACCACTTGGCTTAATCACAAAATATCCGGTTTCACGGTCAATAGCACTCACATTACCCCAGGTAAATGTTACCAGACCATATTTCGGAAGAAGCATATTTGCTTCGTATACCTTCTGTTTTAATTCTTCTAACATGACATAACCTTCCTTCCAAATATTTATCTCTTACTTTAAGATGTTTATCTTATAGTTATTCTTAAATCTTTATCAACATTTACATGTTTTTAAAATATGTCTACAGTGCCTCAACAGCAGCCTTCTCAGCCGGGAGATTCTTCATATACTTCTCCATGAACTTCTCAAAGCCCTCGACATCCTCTGCCATAGGATCCATCTTAACACCTTTGTTTCCGGCAAAAATCTCCTCATTCAAGAACTCGCCAAGGCTCTGGCCGTCCTTCTTCTTAGCAAGGAATGCAGCCAGAACAGCAATACCCCAGGCACCGCCCTCACCGGCTGTTTCCATAACCGATACCGGTGCATTCATAGCTGCTGCCGCAATTCTCTGTCCGACACCTTTTGTTTTGAAATAGCCGCCATGTCCAAATAACTGGTCTACCTGGACACCCTCTTCCTTCAGCATCAGATCCATACCGGATTTTAAAGCTGCAAGTGCAGAATACAGATGCATTCTCATGGTATTCGCCAGTGTAAACTTACTCTCGGCATCACGTACAAACAACGGTGCACCGGCATCAAAACCGGTAACCGGCTCTCCGGAAAAGTAATTATAGGAAATCATTCCGCCACAGTCCGGATCACCCTTTAATGCAACACTGTAAAGCTTTGTAAACAGATCATTCATATCAAAGGTTAAACCATACATTTCACCGAATTCCCTGAACAGATTCACCCACGCATTGATATCTGAAGTACAATTATTACAGTGTACCATACCAACCAGTGCACCATCCGGCGTAGTTACAAGGTCGATCTGCGGATATACCTTGGAAAGCTCCTTTTCCAGAACTACCATGGCAAATATGGAGGTTCCTGCAGAGATATTACCGGTTCGTTTCGCAACGCTGTTCGTTGCGACCATACCGGTTCCTGCATCACCCTCCGGGGGACAGAGCGGAATGCCTGCCTGCAGATCCCCACTCGGATCAAGAAGGGAAGCTCCTTCTTCGGTCAGCACACCTGCTTCCTCTCCTGCTGCTAACACCCTCGGAAGAATATCACGGAGATTCCAACGATAATTCTGATCCGCAACCAGCTTATCAAACTTCTGAATCATCGCCTGATCATAATCCCCGGTGTGAATGTCAATCGGGAACATTCCCGATGCATCACCGACTCCAAGTACCTTTCTTCCGGTCAGTCTCCAATGAACATAGCCTGCCAGTGTTGTAAAGAAATCCACATAGGGAACATGCTCTTC
Organism: Lachnospira hominis (ex Hitch et al. 2025); assembly: GCF_040096395.1. Taxonomy (NCBI): domain Bacteria; kingdom Bacillati; phylum Bacillota; class Clostridia; order Lachnospirales; family Lachnospiraceae; genus Lachnospira; species Lachnospira hominis (ex Hitch et al. 2025). Next base: position 20,086 of record NZ_JBBMES010000016.1, read on the forward strand.
CCCGTTCAGGATTGCCTGATAAAGATGTGCAATGCTCCATCTCTGCGGAATGTTATAGTTAAATTCTGCAGTAAGCTTTGAAGCTGCTTCCTCTGTAATCGTATTTCTCCAGGTACGGAACGGAACCAGAATGGTATCATTCTCATCAAACGCCAGATAACCATGCATCATCGCAGAGAATCCGATGGCATCTAAGTGCTTTAAGGTAACACCGTACTCCTTCTTCACATTCTCCTTAAGATCCTTGTAACAATCCTGTAAGCCATCCCAGATATCGTTCAGAGAATAGGTCCAGACACCATCTTCATAACGGTTTTCCCAGCTGTGTCCACCGGATGCCAATACATTTCCTGACTTATCCACCAGAACGGCTTTAATTCTGGTAGACCCAAACTCAATACCTAAGTAACCCTTTCCCTCAATAATTAATTGTGCTGCGTCCATTGTAATACCTCCTTGTAATTTTGACACAAATGCCTGCTTCGCAGTCGCTTGTTTTTCTTAGTGCTTACTTATAGAATACCTCGCCAAGCATCATGTCACGTTTAAAGTCACGGAAGCTGCTTCAAGGCACCAAGATCTCCGAAATGAGTCACGATGGCCTGATAGTTCTTTTCCTCTAAGAAACGTTCAAAGCCGATTTCAATCTGTGCCTGCACCGCTACATGCTTACGGAATTCCTTCTCATCTCTGCCTTCCAGTAAAATCTCATACCTATCATAATACTCTTCTACCAGAGTATTTACATCTGCTTAAGACACCGCATCTACAGACTGGGCAATCTCATCAACCGGATAAACATCCACTTCCCAACCGAACTTAATCTGTGCTTCTACCTTATTACCTTCGGTAACAGCAACGTTACGCATATTGTCTGCAACACGCATCACACGGATATGGCTGCTTTCTACAATGCCCACTGCGGTACGCATCCAGGATGCAATCTTTTCTGCTATCGACCATTCCCTTGGAAAGCAAGACAACCGTCTCGACATGGCTCGGTTGTTCAACGAAAAACATACTCAACCCCTATTGTACAAGGAAATGTTGGAACGCACTTTTTTCCTTAAAATCTAGGGTTTCGAGCCTATGATAACCTTGAATTGCCCTATAATTTGTATAGGCAAATTAGCAGCTAATTATATTTCTTCGATATATTCTCTGAAAATATCCAGTATGAAATCTGCACTTGCCGGGGTGTAGTTGGGCGATTGTGCCATAACTGCATAATCAAAGTTTCCGTCAAATTTCACATCCTCAATCGTTGGAATTATTAACAGTTCCACTTCTGGATCTTTTATTGCACCCTCGAGATATTTTTTCTTATATGCGTCAGACGAATCATAATCAGGCATTTCCATCGTTTTATTATACTTTAACTGTATATAATTTTTTACAGGTTTATCCCAAATGTACTCTTCATGAAAATCCTTTAACGTGTCAAGTACATAATCGTTCTTGTCACTATGAGGATTTGCACAATATGTAATAGATGAAACCATTCTATATGCAACTGCCCAAAGCAAATAGTCACCAATACTAATTCTTTTTATTTTATTGCAAAATTCATACTCGCTTATTTTTCTTCTTGAATCAATCGGAAGTGTAAGAAACTCACTTTGCAAAAAACTCCATGATGCATCTCCCAAGCCTAAATCAGCATGAGAATCAACATGAACAACATCAAAGGAATCTGAAAGCTTTTTGCAATTAATAAGTTCTTCCCAAAAGAATAGTGATTCATTATGCCCACTTACAATTCTTCCCGGTATTTTGTGTGTTTTTGACAATCCTAAATTTTGCTCTAAGAATTGTCGAATTTCTTCTGCAGACCATACTGAATTTCCATAATCCTCTTCAGCAAGTCTTTCCTTACAAGAAAATGGTGTGTTAGCTATTTCTGTCATGAAATAATCCATATCCAAATCCAACACTCTCATGTCAGCACCTCCAAGTTTCAGTATTCAATCACCTTTTAGTTCACGATTAGCTTTTTTTAGGAAACTTAAGATCGAATTTTCCGCCAAGAACCCCAGCACTAATTCCAGCTACAGTCATCAAAGCAAAGCTGATACCTCCGACAAGTTTCCAGTTGAACTCTCTCTTTTCAGAGTCCTTTTTATTTACCTTGTCTTCGATTTCTTTTTCTTGCTGACGAATCTCTGTATCTTTTTCATTCGCCATTTTTACAAGTTCAGCCTCTCTGTTTAATATCTCAATCATCATCTCAGGAGGAAGGTTGGGATTATCGAGAAGTTTACTGCAATCAGCTTGCACTTGTTTTACAAAAGCATAAAACTGTTTTCTACTATCTGCAGCCTGATCCATTTCTTTGTTTGCTACACCGTAATACTCCTTAATACTTGCATCATCACTACTTACAATTGTATCAAGCATCCCCTTGTATTCAGTTAATGAAGATTTCATTAATCCAACAAATTCAGGAAACTGTGCAAGCACTTCTTTAGCCACTTCAGGACGAAGTTCGCCTATCTTTGATGCAAAACTAATCACATCACCTTTTGATATATTCTTAAAATCAGTTCTCTGCATCATAGCAAGAACATCCTTTTCCATTGGTGTATATTCCATGTTTCTACCTCCTAGTGAGCTGTCTGTATTCCCTTATTTGTATCCAACTCCAAACCAACCTGCCAAAATCCCATATCAATCATCTTCATCTGTGGATACGGCATACCTTCAACTTCCATTTTCTCTCTAACTGGTTCAAATCGAGCAGAATTTTTTTCGTAAAAATCGACAAGCTGCATAATAGATTTCAAGTTGTAATTACCGGTTGCGACCTTCTGATTTTTAATGCCCGCTATAAAATATCTATCGTATGCAGGAACGCAACCAAGAGTTCCCATAAGTATTTTAGTGATTAGTGTAAAGGACAATTGATTTTTTAATTCTTGCTCTTTTACTTCTCGTCTGATTTTATCGTAATACTGCCCTAAAAACGAATTTATATCTAGAAGTAATTGTTGATTGCTTTTTTCTCTAAAGCTAACACACTCAATTCCAGCCAGCACATCATACTTCTCACTTAACAGTTCTTCCACTACTGGAATATGTACTTTATAATCCTTTTGCAATAAAAAGGATGAACCACGATACATTCCCCAACTAGCCAAATAAAAGGCCAATTGCAAACTCAAATAATCATAATCAATCTCTTGGCTCCCTCGTGCTTTTATGAAATGTGAATAGCAGTGTTCCCAAGAACGATATCGACCATTCTCATCAACCTTCAAATCATTATAAAATTCTGTTGATGATTTAATAATCAAATCCACAGTATCCATGCTACTCACCGCCTATTCGTTACTTGTTTTTATCTGTTCTCCATCCGGGAAGATAAATGACTGCTCAAAGGTAACCTCCATCACATCAGCTATCAGCTTTAACTCCTCAAGAGTCACAGTATCTCGTTTCAGTTTCTTACCAAAGTTCTGTGGAGTCTGACCTATCCGTCTGGCAAGTTCTGAAACGCTTATATTCTTTTTATTACATAGTTCTTTAATCATATCAGATGTTTTCATCTTAATCCTCCATGTCTAAAATGCACCTCAACTTGTTATATTATAAACCAAATGGTTGATATTTTCAATCCTGACACAGTTACACTTTGTAAATTTTCTATGAACGAAAAAAACACCCTGCATCGCTGCAAGGTGTCCGTATCTTGTTATTTCTACGATTATCTCTTTAGCTCAAGCGTCATTCCAGACTTAAATTCAAAGATAAGCTTGTTATCAAAGACTGTAATCTTCTCAATGAGTCTTCTTACCATCTGTTCATCGTATTCAGTCACTCGGCTTGACTGTGTCTGCAGGAACTGTCGCATCTCTTCGATTCGCTTTTTTAACATTTCCTGCTCGGCATCCTTGGTTACAACTGCTGCCTTCTTTTCCCTTAAAGCATCAATCTCATTTGCAATAACATCGTACTCAGCATTCTTGTTCACGCACATTACAAGCTTTTCCTGAAGTTCTGCCATCCTTTGGTCAATGTACTCAAGTGTTGCAGTAGAGTCCCCGTTTAGCACTTCCTCGATATTATGCTGCAACTGAATCAGGAACTGTTCTCGTCCGCTAAGAGTCTTATTAATAGCTCTTGCGGTACTTATCCAGACCGTCATCAGCCATTGGGATTAAAATAGTCTGTTCAAAATCAGCTTTGTTCAAGCGACGGTTGTTGATAGTGATTTTCGTGGTCGCACCGCTGTCAAGGGAATTAAGAAGCTCCGAGTATTCAAGGAACATTGCTTCCTTATCCTCACGGCTTGCCACGGCATAGTTTATATCCTCAAATTTAAAGGTCTTTGCGTACTTGTTCCTGCCGACAAGGAATATGCCGTCATCCCAGATTGTCTTAATCGGGATAACATTCTGTACCGACTTCGGCACAACAAACTTTTCCCTGTCCTGCTTGAACAGATTTTTAAGAGTTCTCAGCATTGTTTACCTCCTTGCTGCGTTTCGCTTTTTTCTTTTTCGTTTTCTTTGGTTTCGGTGTCCTGCCTTTCTGCTTTTTCCGTACTGTCGGCAACCCTTTTTCATGGGCTTCAATGGTCGGCTTCATCGTTTCGTAATAGAGATTATCTGGCAGGAACATCATTTCGGCATCAGAAATTCCGATTTAATCCACGCCCAGACAAATTGCTCTGCGGTCATACCGTTGTATTTGATAAATCCCATTGCCGCAAAGGGGAACGCACCTAAGATACAAAACCCAACTGAGGGTTTCCGTACCAAACCGTGGACGGAGAAGAAAATACAAACCCACCGCCACGCCGCAGGCAAGGACAGAAAAAATGAACTGTCTGAGGGACAGTCCAAAAAACATACTCTCCGTATAATTACGGATTCCCTTATTTATCTTGACTTCCAATCATAGCACCTCCCTTACAAGCCCATCATTTCTCTTACAACACGGTCTGCCATTTTGACCGCACCGACAAGGACGAGCATATTGAACACAAGCTCCCCGATATAGCTCCATACCATTGTAACCGCCGCCGCATCGGGATTGACCACAGGCGGAGAAGAAGCAAATAGGAAAAAGATAATGCAGGCAAGCACGATAACCGCACCTTCAAGGCATACAGCGGCATAGCTCTTAATGAAGCTCTTGCCGACGCTTTGGCTCGGCTCTCCAGCAAAAGTGGAAAGGGGTACGGGTGCTATGGCAGTATAGATATACAGCTTGAAAAACCTGCCATATACCGACATAATCATTATGAATGACAGCACCGTAATAAACAGTCCGCCTATCAGCGTGACCGCCCATAGCGGGATACTCTCAAAAAATCCGCAGTCTTCAACGGCTGTCACGATTTCCTGCGGCAACACCGTCTGCTGTGCCGAGCCAAATCCTGCGGCATTCATAATCGTGGAAATCATACCCTGCACAATCTTAAACAGTGCCATCATCAGTTCTAATCCGTAGGTCACTGCACCTTTGGCAATGGCAAAGCGGATAAACAGCTTCAAAGCCTGCTCTGGTCGCTTGACTTCTGCAAAATTTCCGCAGGTACGCATCACACCCACAACAAAGAACAGCACGAGCATGGCAAGTCCGATAGCCTGCACCGCACCGTGAATATCCACGATGACATTCCATATCGTGCCGCCCTTAAAGTTCTCTGGGGATTGGGTAATGAGCTGCCATATCTCGGCTAATTTCTCATTCCAAGTGTTTAAGGCGTTCTCCAAATTTTGTACGACCCAGTTATCTGACACTGTTCACGACCTCCTTTCATTGAATAATTTGTTTTCTGCATCTTTGACCTCCTTTCAGTTTTATTTATCAAAACAGGTTGAAAAGTAACATAAAAATGTTACAATATAAAATAGTTTTTTAGCTCACATATATATGCAAAACCAAAAAGCTATGTAATTTGTAAAGGTGGAATTTCTATGGATATTTTAATAAATTTTTTTAAGAGTGGTATTCTGATACCTTTTTTTTTAATTCTGTTTGCAACATTTCTTTTTAGCATTATTTGCGAATTAATAATTACTAGCAGCATAACTTTTTATTTTTGGATTCAAAATATTTTAATTGTTAATTCTAGTAGTTCAAACAAACTGATTATTAGCAAATTAATAATCATTTTCTATAAAATCCATAAAATAATTATCTCATTTTTTGTACGAATAAGACCTTTTCAATTTAAAAGTTATGAGTCTTCCGAAACTTTTCATCCTAGGCTTTGTACAACAAAATCTAAAAGAAATATTATAAGTATATTGATTTGTCTTGGAATCACTATGGTAATCAACTTCGTTTTGAATAACATTAATATATTTAAAAAAGCCTATTTATGGTTTCTTGATGAACAAATCGCTAAAAATATATTGACTTTTATCTCCGAAAACAAATGGATGCTACTAACTACTTTTGGCGTAGTATTTCTTGTATATGAAGTCTTAAAAGACAGATTTACAAACAAGATTATTTCAGAAATTCATGATGAAGAATTGAAAAACATAATCATAACCCATAAAGAGCTCTTCATGGATTTTATTACTCTTCGTAATACCTTGTGTTTTAATATAAATCATTTTTTTGATACTCTGAAAGAAAATGGAATAATCTATCACATACATATGAGCATCACCGAAAAATTCCCTTCTTTTGAATTCGATTCAGTTCATCGCAGTTTCAAAAAGAAAGAATGTCAAAACTTATACTCTCCTTTAAACGCAGGAACGTATGGTTATAAAAATATTGCTGATATTTTAAACAAAATGAAAATAAGAATAGAAGAATTTAAAAATACAAATCCTTTTTATAATACATCAGCAATCAATAAATATGTTCGCGGATTACAAGGGTTTGATATTTCACGTGCCATTAAAGAAAACGATATAAACCATTTGCTTTGTGAAGAATTCATCAAAAGTTTGTATGAACTATACCCTGAACATATTACCGAATTTATAACAAATAGCAATTTTGATGATGAAAGCAAAATCATAAAACTTAATGAGCTTTTAGACTCTGGCAATTATCTTGCTGCCGATACTGTATTAAAAACCATTGAATATACAATTGATATTGAAACATATATTTATAAATTCAGTAAGGCTTTTGCTCTTAAAACCAGACGAAAGGAATTGTCTTTTGAACAAATTCTTGATAAATATAAGTAATCTTTATGTATATGCCGTATCCTATTATGGATACGGCTATTTTTTAGCCTGTGATTAGGGTTAAAATCTCCTTTGCAAAGGTAATGACAACGCCGCCTGCAAGAGTGAGGAAGCCGTTCGCCCTCTGGGACGGGTCGTGGGATTTGAGAGAAAGACCAATCTGCACGATACCAAAGCCGAGCATAATCATACCGACAGCCCTCACCAGACCGAAAATGAAATCGGACAGGTTGTTGACTACCTGAATGGGGTCATTGGCAGCAAAGGCGGTTACGGAAGTACCAAGCACAAAGGTCATTGCCATAACAGCCATACAGTAATAGCGGAAGCTTTTCTTAACCTTTCCAGTCATCGGCAGCTTCGTGGTTTTCTTGTTCTCATTCTTCTTAAAAAGTTTCATAGGGTAAATTCTCCTTATAAATTGAATATTTCTTCCAAGTCCTCATCGGACAGAAGCTCATAGGAAGTGCTGACAGTTTTTACGCTCACGGCGTTATCTGGAATATCACTGTCAAACACAATGGTTGCGACAGCCTGCGTAGGCTCTCCGTGGATATACGGCGGTTGCCCTCCGTCAGCCGTCAGCTTCACATTCGGGTGCTTCAAGATGTCATACTTGAAGTCCATAACGGGGCGTTCTCCACGCACAAAAAGAAGTGCGTATCGGTTATCAAGCATACGCACTTCGTCTGGGGTCATCAACTCATGCCCCGAAATCTGATAATTTGTTGAATAGTTACCACTCCGCCCAGAGCTTTTCCCGTATCTGCACATTTTTTTTCGCATTGTCCTCTTCCTTTCTCTCGGAAAGTCTGTTTATCTGCAAGCAGCACATACACACAACGCCGAACAGACCGCCGAGCATTGTGCCGATAATAAAAAAATAAGAACTCACTCATTCTTGAACTCCTTTCTGTTCTCACGGGGTATTAGGGGCTGACCCCTAACAAGCGAATTTGGCTAACCAAATTCAGTGCTTGGTAAGACATCTCATTCTTCGCAGTACTCCTCATACATACACTCACCGCACACGGGGCAGAAGTACGGACAGTCCGAACAATCCTCATTTTCCTGTAGTATATTCTCGCCCGTACCGTCAAGACCGTCCTCGCTCTGCTCGGTAATATCGGCTTCGCCGCAGACAAAATCAGCATCGGTAAAGTTGATAAGGTCGGTATCGAACAGGATAATTTTTGTCTTTTCCTTTGCCTGTTCGGGGCTTTCCGCATAGACGCAAACGGTCTTTCGGTAATGGGCAGTAAGGGTTACATCATACTTTTTCAATGGTTCATTCCTCGCTTTCAGCATTAAATTTTGATTTGGTTTCGGTGTCTTTCTAGGGAAAAACGGCTATACAATCAATGGGCATCACTCCTTTCACGCTTGGGCATATGTCTTGCAATTCCCAGATAGGACAACAAAAAATCGTTGAAGTCCTTGCCGACAGGCGGTGGATCATCAACGATTTTGTATTCTTTCTGCAACAGTTCTTTCAAAGTAGAGGTACAAAGCCTGCCCACCTTATCATTATCCAGATGCAGAACTATGGTCTTAATTTGTGGATTGGCACTCAAAAAAGTTGTGAGAGCTATAGGGATTTTGCTGTCCTTCATCTCTTTCTTTGGCTGATACACGCCCGAAAGAGAAAGCAGGCTTTCCGATTTGTAGTCCTTGCCCTCGGCTCAAACTCACGCAGATAGGATAACAGGTCAATCTGTCGTACCCGTTCAAGCACTTTTGGGTCAATCTGCACATAGGGTCGGTTAGTTCTCAATGGATAAAATCACCTCCAGAAATAAAAAAAGCCGAGGGGCTTTCGTTAAATGAAAACCTCTCGGCTATGTATAATTTTCTTTGTATCAGTAGGGATTACACATCTTATTTACAAACAATCCCATAAATGAAGTTAAGCTGAATATATACTTGTCAGTTTCTTTTTCATATATGTAACACGACTGAGCTTTTTCATCAACAAAACGAAGGTACGATGTTATTTGATTTATGATGTTTTGAATTTCTGGCTCTATTCCTTTTAAAAGTTCTTTGTGCATTAAAGAAAACATCTTCTCAAATTCTTCCATCAGCTCATATAAATCAATTCTTTTACCATCGTCATACATTTGTTGCAATTCTGGAATAAAGACTTTTTGCAATCTACCTGTATTCTCTAACAACTTAGATGGTTCAATATATATAAACATTTCGCCCTCATCAAATTTAAGCTGTACTTGGGTAACCGCCATTTCGCAATGTGTCATATATATTCTCAGGTTATACATCATACGATATTCAAAATATTTATCATAGTATTTCTTTTTAATAGGAGCAAATATTGCTTTATAATTACTTTCATAATATTCAATCCAAGCATAAAACGCCCCCAAAACATTATATGTATAACGGTTAATCGTTGCGAAGGTGTGTTTATCTCTTATATCAATGGTAGGTAAAAAACGAAGTAATTCACGAATATTATCTCTAACTACAATATAATAATCCTTACTTAACATTGAAGTTTGCAGCTTATGTATGTTATTCATTATCTCTATGTATTCATCTTCTGATAAAGTTTCCACGATAGTATCTATAGTTTCATCTCGATTTACCGCAATGATTTTATATTCCATATGATTTACTTCCTTGTTTTTTTTGATTATACCACACAAGCCGCTTAAAGATGTGCCGTAAAGGTGGAATTTCATTCCCTCCACCAGATTGTCCTTGGAAGTCTTGACGATTTCCAGACTGCCACGCTTCAAAGTATTGCTGAAGGTCACAGTAGAGGATTTTCCTCCAATAAGGGGCACGGTCTGGGTTTTCTGCGGCTCATAACGGTCAATGGACTGTTCTGTGACAGTATAAGTGCCAGGGAATAATCCCTCCACGGAGACAGAGCCGTCCTTTCCTGTCTTAACTGTCTTATTGAAGTTATCACCTTTGATTGTAAAAGAAATGCCCTCCACAACTCCGTCCTCCGAAGTCTTTTTGAGGGCAATCGTGCCTGTCGGCGTTTCGATATTGATATATGCAGACACGGTATCAGCATTCTCCACACCTGTTACCAAGTCCTGCAAGTTCGGGTCGCCATTCGTAATAGCTGCCTGTATTATTGGTTTATAAATAATCTATTCTGTTCAAAATAAAACGACATCTTCTATATTATGACCGCTTTCAGAAAATATCTTTTGTAAATTATTCTGAAAACAATTCGCATTGTAATTGTTTAACTTAACGATAATCAATTTGCTTTTTGCACGTGTAACCGCTACATAATGGTTGTATATACTCGACATATCAGACAATCGATAATCCTCTGCAAATACAATTACCTGTTCAAACTCCAATCCCTTTGAAGAGTGGAATGTAATTGCGATGTGTTTGTATTTATCCGCTTCAAATGCCACATGAAAACTGGTATCAGAAATTGTTTTGAATAATTTGTTTATGTGATCAGGGCGAGTATCATATCCAAGATATTCAGCCAATGCTGTGACACACGAGCCGAAAGACTGCTCATCATCTATAGTCTCTTCAATTCTTTTGAGTAATCTTTTTACGGTGGATACTGTTTTGCGACTTTCATTTCCTTCAACAGGTATTTCTGAAATTACATCATATGCAGAATACTTTTCAATTATAAGGTATTTAGCAATTGCTGTATAAAGCCACGCTGTATCTGTTGTAATATCAGCAATAGGAGTCTGTGGGATATAAACATACTCTAAACCGTTTGTTGTTAATTCGCTTGCTCCTATTCGTGCGTTATCATTAGAAAACCGCAATAATGCTGACTTTTTATCGGGAACAATATTAGACAATACTTCTGTTGCCCAATTTGCCTTTGTAGGAGAAAGCCACACAATATTATCTATATTTTCCGTAGGATTGTAAAGACTTCTTGTCTCATCACATAATAGATTAGAGTAATTCTGTATTTGTTGACAAGAGCGAAAATTATCTCCCATAAATATCTTTTTAAAATTGGGTTTGTTCCAGATGCTTTTAAAAGCCTCTGGATAAGCACCCCTCCATATATAAATCGATTGTTTTTCATCTCCCACAACAAAGGTTTCGATATTCAATTCATCACATAAATACATAAAGAATTTATGCATTGATTTGTCGCAATCTTGATATTCATCGATATATATTTTAAAATATTTTGCTTGAAGATAAAGCCTACAAGCCGAAGAATTTTCTACAATTTCTTGAGCCAAATCAAAAACAAAGTTCCTTTTATTATCTCGATACGAGCAGAGGATACCTTCATTCCTTATTTTTTCAATAGCTTCTTGAAAAGTATCAACTTTAGCTGAATAGTCCGTACTCATGTCCAAATCGAAATCAGCACCATAGACATCCTTCATAAAAGGCTTTATAACTTCCTCAATAACGAAACTGTTATTTGTTCCAATGAAGTGTTGAACTACATCGACAGACAATCTATCCTTTATTTCTTGTGCTGCTTTTATTGTAAAAGTAATTGCAGCAATAACTTTATGTGTATGATTATCATCAATTTCCTTAGCAATTTTATTAACCATTGTATGGGTTTTTCCTGTTCCTGCACTTGCCCTTACTATTAAGTTACCGGGAGTTTCTACTATTTTCTCTTGAATTGGAGATAGTTTCATTCGGCAACCTCCTTCAAACATGCAAAGTTGTAATGATTATAGATTGTTCTGCAATCTGTATCCGAAAGTTTCTCAATCAACTCCACCATATGATAGTGCTTTGCATCTTGTAAATATTTAACAGGATTATCATTATCCAATAAAGCTGATAATCTATCATGCAAAAACTCGTCTAAATCATTTTCTAAATCCACTTTTGATAAGAAAATATGAAAGTCACTTCGTATTTTATCCAAAGTATTTATATTTGAATTATATAAACTCCTCTTGGCAGAAACAGAATTCTCTTGAATTTGTTTAGTAGGCAGACGCTTTTCCCCAATATAATTATTACAGCGTGAAAAGCCTAAAACGCTATATGTACCTTTTCCTGTTACCGCTCTCAAATCATTGTCAGTTTTTACCACATTAAAAATTTCAAGTTCATCCAGGATAGAAAAATATGTTTCAAATCCCACACCATCAACTGGTAAAATATATATTCCATCTACTTCATAAAAAGGATGCACTACTGAAAGGACTTTGCTAAATAGCATATATTCAGATGGTCCTTCAACCAAAAGTACTTTGTTAGCAAAGATTGCTTCTGACAAACAACGGTTTAACATTTTCCTGTTTTTCTCATAAGCATCAGGCACTTTATAAAATGTGCTAATACTATTGATTTTTCGCTCACTATATATTCGAACTAAATTTACATTATCCATTTCATAAAGAACAAAAGGCGAATGAGTTGTTACAAACAAGTATGTGTATTTGCTATCGGTAAAAAGTATTTGTGATAATGCAATCTGCATAGACTTATGAAGATGGTTTTCAGGCTCCTCAATTAAAAACAAATTGATTTTCTTTTCCGCATTTTCATCTGACAGTATGTCGTATATTGAATATGCCAATAACTTTTTCCTACCTTCCCCAGCAGTAGGATATAAATTATCATCATTATCTTGTTTAATATATGGGATAATATTTGAGTACAATCCCTTTACTGCGATTTCGGATTTTATTGAAACAGATATCCCTTCATCATGGAATTTTTGATATTCTGGCGTAAGTTTATCCTCAAATTCTTTAATTCCAGACAGAGAAGCAATATGACCATTCAAATCATCAACTGTATTTTGAATTTTTGCCAGAATATCTTTATCTTCGTCCTTTTCATTTCTGACAAGCTGGCTCACATTCTTTTTAAATAGGGAATACAAATCAACATAAGAGTCAATATAAATGACATTAAATACATAGTCTATTTCATATAGATATCCTCTTTGCTTCATTTCGTAAAGATGATTAACATCGCCACCCCACGATAATATCGGTAGAGCGAGCATTTCTGTTTTGCTATATTCTGCAAAAAGCTTTATACATACCTTATTATGCTCACTTAGCAATGCACCTTTTAGCTGTGCACGGAGTTTTTGACAATCGCTGTCAGCAACATCACTAATATCTATAGTAACAACAATCTCAATTGGTTTATCAAGCTGCTTATTATGAAAATCCGAATCTAAAAGGTTTTGTTTACGAATATCTTTATCAAATACATATCGTAGAGCGTACAAGAAATTTGTTTTCCCCACATCATTTAGACCAAAAAATATGTTTTTATTTGATAAGTCAAGTTCAACATTATCAAAATTTCTAAAATTTTTAATAACTACTTTTTCAAATTTCATATATGTTCTTTCACCATCCATCTTGTTTGTATAATAAGAAAATTATACCATTATTCCATAATTAATCATATGATTTTCTTTGCATTTAGCTCATATGTACTGGGTGATAAAACCATCTGATAAATATCAATACTATTCTTTTTTCCAAATTGAATTATCTCTTCTTTAAAATTCTCAGAGATTTTCGCTCCTAAATAAAACGCTTTTATATTTTCTTTCAAATCCAAGACATATTTTCCATTTGGACATTTCAATTTTTCTGGCATTACTTTATTGAAATTAGCCGTCACAATTCGCCATTCTTTCTCGTACGACCAAACATCGGATTTACGACAAGTCGTCTTATAAATCCATTCTGTATTTTCACTTAACATATCTGCTTTAGAAACAGCATATCTATCCTTTGTATATATTACTGGGTATAAATGTTTATAAAGCATATCACTTTCTTTAAAATCATACTCTATACAAAATCCAGTATGATTCTGAGCATAATGGCTCCACATAAGCATAGAGTCATACACCTCAGATAAACAGACAACTCTTACAGCATCCTTGATTGTACTCATACAATCATTTAATCCATTTTGCAAAATATTCATCCAAGAGTCAGAAAGCCTTCCTCCATGAGCCTGCAAAACTATTTGCATCGCCCTTTCAATATTGTCAGAATAAAGAATTCTATTTTTTTCTTCCTGTTTAAGTGAAAATCTTCTTTCCAAAAGATGTATATATGTTTCTCTATCAAGTACACCTTCCAATGCATCTGACTGAAAGCAAAATTCACAATCATAGGGGTCGTTGAAATAAAGTGGTGATGATGGATATACTAATCCTTCAAAAGCTTCAAACTTCCATTTTTCAATGTTAATTATCCTCTGATGAATATAGCTATAATCATTCAGTTTTTCGGTATTAAATGACCTGTACCTGAATAATGTTCTTCTCATACGTATCCTCTCCCTTTACTCTCGAACAAGCTTTATTATATTACACTAATTATAATAAAGCAGCCGCTTACCCATTCAATAAGCAAGCGGCTTTGTCATTAAATCACCTCAAAATGTTTCAATGCATCCTTTATTGCTTCAACCTTCTCTGGAGTCGGATGCTTCCTCGGCTGTTTCAATTCCTCTACCGCATTAGGAGCATCGTACATCGGCAAGCCTAAATCTCTCTTTACCTCTGCAATATATGCGGTATGTACTTTGAAGCCGTATTTAGCTTCTATGTACTCCTTTATCATTTTGTAGGTCACTCGCTCTTTGGGCTTGTATGTTTCGGCTCTTTTTGCGATATTATCAAGCGGAACTTTTCCCTCACCCTCACCAAACTCAACTTTTACGTTGATATGTCCGTCTGGCTTTTTGTGGGAAAGCAGTACTACCGTCTCCACATGCAACGGCATCTTTGTTGGAACACACATTTTCTGCCTCGTGTTCTTCAAAAGAACACACATCTTTATCATTCAACAAGTCATGATTATCGCTCATTTTTAAGCTCCTCCTTGTTGTCTACACAGCCTTTTCACGAAAATTCATATATCGGTCTCTGGCATATGGTATGCTTCTATCATCCATACCCTTTAGTACAAATGTCAGCTTATACGGATCAGCTGTGCCATCCTCTTCCATATCACCGACAACTACTTTCTCCACAATACTTTCAAATACTACTCTGTCAAATTCATCAAGTACATCAGCCCCTTTAATCTTCTGCCTAATGAGTTTCATCTTATCAGCAATATTCTTCTGTGATAATGCACAATCAGAAAATAAATGCTTTTCTTCTTCGCATTTATCTAGCTTATTGCCAAGCTCACTATATTTATCGTCATAGGCTTCTTTAGAAATTTTATCATCCAGATACATATCGGTCAATTTCTTTCTCTTCTTTTCAAGAGAGGAAATCTCTTTTTCAATACGCTTCAATTTTTCTGTACTGTCGTCTTTGGATAATGTTTCTTCCACTGATGACAACACAGATTCAAGTACATCATCAAAATTCTCTGCAAGAAGCTTAAACATCTCAAGAAACGCATTTTCGATAACCACTTCATCTACAGCTTTGCTATGTGGGCAGTTTGCAATTCCCCTATTCGTTGCCGTCCGGCATTTCCATACCGGCTTTTTATGCTTTGTATCCTGATTATGGGAACGCCTGGTGAGATTAGTTCCACAAAAGCCACACTGACACATACTGCTAAAAGCGTATTTTCTTGCAAACTTGATTCTCTCCGCATCTGATACATTTTCATTAGTACGATATCTGCTTTTTAAAATATCCTGAACTTTATCCCACTCTTCCTCTGAAATAATGGCTTCATGATGATTCTTTGTATAATACTTGTTGGATTCACCATGATTATCCAGACGCCGCTTTGATATCGGGTCTACTGTGTAAGTTTTTCCCATAAGTAAATCGCCCTTGTACTTTTCATTCTTAAGAATTCCCCTGACACCGCTGTCTGTCCACTTAACATTGCCCTTTTTATTGACCTTGCCAAGTCTCGTAAGCTCCTTCGCAATTCTATATGCACCATATCCCTGCAGATACAAATCATAAATCAGGCGGACAGTCTCTGCTTCTGCCTCATTGATAGTTATACTCTTGTTTGTATATTGCAGTGTATCAACAAGATTTCGTGAAAATCTTGATACTGACTTCGTAATTACAATATCTATAAGACCATTCATACAATCATCAATCATCTTAAGAAACTGCTCTCTTTTCGTTGTTTTGGTTCCTGTGATACCCTCATCAGCGTATATCCCAACCATAACCCACTCTTTATTGGAATCTATCTTATCCTGATAGTACTGCTTCTGTGAATTAAAGCTCTGTATCTGCTCCTCTCCATTCGTACTGACACGGACATATGCTGCCACTCTTTTTCTTGTAATGGTAAGTGGCTTGCCCATCTTTCTGCGGTCTCTGATAACAGGACCATCCACTTTCTTTATTACTTCTACCTGTTTTTCTTCTATACAAAACACTACTTTCCTAAAATCTGTCTGTATAAAATAAATTGGCAGTAACATCATTTCTGCTACTGCCTACACTATAATTCAAAATATAAATGTTAACGAACGTGTGGCTATACTGTCATAAAAGTTATAACATCATATTCACTTATAATATGAATTCTTGTTCTACTGTACTCATCTTCGGTAATCAGTCCCTTGCGGAAAATCCACCCAAGTACAGCCAGCTTCTTGGCTAATTCTAATTCTTTTGCCATGTGTAAACACCCCCTTCTTAAAATACTAAACATATCACCTTCTTTTACCGAAATCTCAATTGTGATAATCATACTGTTGAAAGATATTTCATTTGGCTTTCTACATACCACATGCTGTCAGTCTCACAACTGACCTTTAGTCCCACGAATCTCTTCGTGACCTGTAGGCTACTCCTGTTCGAGTCCGTTTCCCACCCTTGACGGAAGTGTCTTCACCCGCTCCGTTTCCTACCGGAAACATCTTCGCTGGTTCTGTTGGCATATAATAAAGCTCATTTAGTTTTCAATGTACAAAAAAGTTGTAGAACATATGTTTGTTCTATGTTATAATATTTATAGCCATTTCAGATATCTTCTGATGTCTGCTGGCTATGTTTTGTTGTGATAATGATAGTGAATTTTGAGAACGAAACACATTGACAACATGTTGACTGGAAGTTGACATAGACATGGAGAAAGTATGAAAAATCAATTGACATTTGCACATGTGACAGGTGCATTACTTGACAATAAAATAAAGACTTACCCGCAACACCGGCTCGTGCGTGACCTTTTTTCGCTCTGCCTTTCGGATGAAGCCTCAGACTATGGTGAAGTCTCAGAAGATAACATCACATTCAGCCGCTGGTGTAATGGAGCAAGGCCTGTTCCTGTGGATATTCTGAATGAATACAAAAATGATACCGGGCATAATCAGATGATTACGGACTTTGAAAATAAGATTATTCCTAATCTTATAAATGTTTCTAATGCAAGATATTTAATGGAAGATATGATTAATAACAGCCGAAAAATAATTGGCATAAAGCAGAGCTTGCATACATGAGAAAGGATTATGATGTGGCTGTAAAAAAGCGTGAAAAAGCTATACACCTGCTTGAAAATGAAGATGACACTATGAACACCATGAATCAGAAACGCTATATCAATCTACTCTCAAATCTTTACAACAATCTGTCCAATGTATATCTTGCACTTAAAAAAGCTGATAAAGCGACCGAAGCCTTACACAAGGCATTTGAGATAAGAATTTCATATGCTGACACCGGCATAATTGAAACGCACGATATGCTTCAACAGATGCTTAACCTTGTAAATATGCTAATACTTGCTGGTGATTTAGAGCTTGCACGGCTTGTCCTTAATCAATATGATACTCTTGTGACAGATAACGAAGGCAACAGCACTTTGGATTATGGCTACTGCCGGCTTGCCGCCGGAATAATTGCATTAAAGGAAGGTATACCAATAGAAGCAGAAAAGAATCTACTGGCAGCAGAGAGTATTATCAATGCTGCTATGGATACCAGTGATTCTGATTCAGCTTCGTCTGATACTGCTATTTCATCATATGATAATTATGTTTCTAAGAATGGCTATCTAAAATCTGTATACGGATATCTGAATAATCTGTATGCCAGATGGCACAAGCCTGAGAAAGCACAGAAATATAAAGAAAAATGGCTGAATGCCAGAAATCAACAAAATAAGAATATCACACACAGAAACGCATAAACTATTAATGCCACTAAAAAAATACTGTTTGACATCGCTAGATATCAATGGTATAGTATCTCTAGTGGTTGCGCTGCGGAAACTTGCGATGCCCGCAGCCAGTGGAGTTCCATGCGTGGGCTCCACTTTTTTTATGCCAAAATAAAGGAGGATTCAGAGATGGCTAATAAAACATTTTTCACATATGATGAGCAAATTGAAAAGCTGGAAAAAGAAAAACAGCTTGTTATTTCTGATCCTGAATTTGCCAAAACCACTTTACAAAAGTTAAGCTATTTTTCATTAATCGGCGGTTATAAGGATTTATTTAAACATAAACCATCCGGTAATTATCTACATGGTGTTACTTTTGAAGAAATTACCGCTTTCTATTACTTTGATGAAGAATTAAGAACGCTCTTTCTAAAATATATCTTACATGTGGAAAGACAGTTGAAATCCATGCTTTCCTATTACTTTTGCGAAAAATATGGAGAACAACAGACGGCATATTTAACTGCAGGTAATTATAACTATACTCGCAGAAATCAAAGCAAAATAAATCGCCTGATTACTACCTTAAGTAAAACTATCGCCTTGCCAAGCAACTATAGTTATATCACTCATCATGCAACAGTGTATGGAAATGTCCCTTTATGGGTAGCAACCAATGCACTTACGTTTGGACAAATTTCAAAAATGTATCAATATACGACTTCTGATATCCGCACCAAGATTAGTCTGAATTTTGCCAATATGTCAGAGGTTCAGTTGCATCAGCTCATCCGTATCCTTGCAAGCTGTAGGAATGTATGTGCTCACAACGAAAGACTTTATTCATTTCAAGTAAATGAAGCAATCCCTGATACTGTTTTACATAGCAAATTACAACTACCACAGAAAAAAGGACAATATGCTATTGGAAAGAAGGATTTATTTGCAGTAGTGATTGCTTTGCGTTATCTTATTGACAATCAGGAATTTAAACAATTTAAAGCTGAGCTCAAACGATTGATTCATTCCATTCTCAAGAACTGCCCACACATCAGCCAGGAACTGCTATTTTCCAAAATGGGTTTTCCTGAAAACTGGGAAAAAATTGTTTGCTATAAAAAATAGTTGCTTTTGCGTCATTTATGATTTACAGTATGTATGGTTGTGTTGCGTTGCTTGCGAGGTGCACGGCCGATGGAGCTTCATGCGTGAACTCCGCTCTATTATAGAATTTGTAAAAGTTGAGGTTTGCCCTAAATTGTGGGGCAAACCTTATTTTATATCATCCTTTATTTACTTTTTACCAAATAGCTTGTACCAAAAACTTGATTTTATTTCTGTGTTCTCCTGCTCTGTAACTCTCAATTTCGCCTCAAAACCAGATAATTTATTTTTATATACATTAATATTCCTATCAAGCAATAAACACTTTTTATCCTCAACCCTTTTGGAAAGACATAGCTAATACAATCAAGCATTTCATCCAATTTAGATTTCATTAAATCAGAAATATCTATCTTTCCTTTTTCCTCTTTCAAATATTCCGCATTAAACAGCATCCAATATCCTTTAATTGAGATGGCAAAAAACATTTCCAATCCATATTTACTCGCATAATCAATTCTTTTTTGGAGATTTCCCATACTAATAGAATACCGTTCTTTGCCAGTATGCTTTATCTCCAACATGAACTTCTTTTCATTCTGTAACTCTACAAGTAAATCGGAGGTTGCCGTCTTTAATAATTGAGATACCCCCTCATCAAATGCAGTAATACTTTTACACACTTCCATAAAAAGAAGAATTAAAATAAATTCATCTTCCTTATTTTTTCCCACCAACCGTCTTTCAATTTCCTGTAACTCCATTCCAAGAGTCGTTGCTAAATTATCTTGCTGCTCTTTATTTAGATATGGCATCATTTGTTGAAATGCCATTATTTTATTAAAATCAGACATATCTTTTCCTCTCAATTGAAAAATCCCACTGAAAATCATATCACATAATTACTAATTATTCCCCATACAACCATGAGGAAACATTAGATACCAACAAATACCACTTTAATATGTTCTTTCTGCAATTAGACACTTTAAAATACTATTTTGAATTGCCTGCTTCCCTATTTTCATTTTCTTGCAATTCGGCTAAATTCATTTGTATTTCACTTCTTATTATTTCTCGTAACATATCATCTTGTGCCTCAACTGAACTGAATTTTCCAAGCAAATTTACACTTGATAAAAAACGCTCGTCCTCGTGTAAGGCTTTATGATAGTGATTGAGTTGTGATAACGAATTACGATATACTACCAGTGCTGTTCCTGCAATTAACTCTGTTATAACTCCTCCAATAGCTGGGATAATTGACATCTGAAAACTCAATCTGAATACAATAGGTATCAGTATTGCAACTATCATTAAACCAAATCCAGAAATACACATTATTACAGCTAAAATGAATGATGCTTTAGCCTGCTTTTGACTCCAAGTATAAAACTCTTTAATATCCTCAAGGTTAATCATCATACGCTCTAAAGCATCAATTTCCTTTTTCTTACCTTCATTTCCAGAACTCTTTTTTTCCTCTTGTTTTATTTCTTCTGGAACTATAGCCCGTTTTAATCGTCTTGAATAAGACTCTAATTCTTCTTCATCATCTTCTTGCCATCGTCTTTTCATAATTGATAAATAGCTCGTTAAAAGAGCTACAAAAGCTAACATCACAGAGGCTATTCCGAATGTTATAGTAATAATACTCTCGTCCCCAATACTTCCCATTTGAAAAGGATTTTCCTTAAATAATAGAACAATGAAAAGCATTGCAAACATTTCAATAGCAAGAGTCATAATTATCATAGAAGATGTTCTACTGTTTTTTCCCTTTAGATTGCCCTTTCTTATAATATATTTTCTATGTGTCAACACCTTTTCTATCATCAATTGTGTTTTGCATAAATCTTGCTCAGAATCAGAAATGCAGTCGATATATAATGTTCCTTCTATACATTTAGGAACATCTGCCTTATTCAAAACAACTGGAATTAACACTTTATTTCTATTTTCTCGTACTGACATTTGTGCCAACTGCAACTCCAAATTAAGAGATACACTATCAGAGAATTTTTCATCTATTATCGCTAAAACGACATCTGCACTCTCCATTTTTCGTTTTAGAGCTACATTAATATTTGAACCAATTTCATTTATTGATGGCTTTGAAATAATCTTTGCATTTCTTATATTGCTTAAAAGTTTTTCTGCAAATGAGATATTATCAAGCGAAGCTAAGATATAAACTTTCATATTCACAATCCTTTCGACCAAACCTTGTATTATATTATAGCATATTACGACATATTTTTCTACCTGTGCCGCTATGCAAAAGACGGCATCAGCTCAACGCCAATGCCGCCGTT
The DNA here is from genome assembly GCF_040096395.1 of Lachnospira hominis (ex Hitch et al. 2025). Taxonomy (NCBI): domain Bacteria; kingdom Bacillati; phylum Bacillota; class Clostridia; order Lachnospirales; family Lachnospiraceae; genus Lachnospira; species Lachnospira hominis (ex Hitch et al. 2025). The sequence continues at coordinate 41,707 of NZ_JBBMES010000016.1, forward strand.
CTTGGTTATAAAATTCCTGCCTTTTTGAGATACCCAACGCTGTCATAGCACCCTCTGAAATAGATTGCTTCCTGCTGCATATCGCTGAGCCTGTTCCGAAGCTCCAAAACTTCTATCAAAACCTTACACTCCTGCTCGGACAAATCGCTCGGCTTTTCCGTATCCAGAACTACCATAACTTTTGGATACTCTTTGTAGAGTTCCTCTATCCTTTCCTCTATAGAACGGTATTCTGGATTTTCTTTGGGCAGCTTTGCGATAACGGAGCTTAGATATTCAGCAAAGATGTTGCTATGCACATCAACAAAGGTTTCAAATCTGAAATTATCAAGCACACCTTTCACCTCCGACATTTACTAATCTACACCTCTTATACTTCCCAGAAATCAGCAATACAAATATGCAAACCACATTATCTCTCCCAACTTGCACATTTTCTTTCGGGCTGTTCTTCTGTCTGCTCTGGCTCGGTATCCATAACGGAAGTATCTTTTTCATTTAGATTCAGCTCAATGTTAAGAGCGTTCAGCCGTTCTGTTTTTTCTTTCAGCTCATCTTCAAAGGCAAAAGGCTTCTTGATTTCCTCCTTTGCGGTTTCAAGCTGTGCGATAGTTTCCGCCTTTTTGATCTTGGCAACTTCCAGTCTGGCAGGGAGCTTTGACAGCTCGTTTTCAATTCGGGTCAGATTTCCGAAGGCATCAGCACCTAAATCCACCTTATGCTTTGCCTTTCCGCAGAGGTTCATACAGTAATGGGCATTGACGGTGTCATAATAAATCTCCATTCGGAAACCTCGGTATCTGCCAATATCGGTAGGTGCAGACATCGGATAATCCTTGCAGATTGCAAGAAGCATTTCGCCTGCGGCTGCCTTTTCGGTGTAGGTCACGCCTTTTAGGGTCATCGGGCAGAACTTATCCTCGCCCTGCGGCTTGTGCTGCTCGGCAAGAGCTGCATCATTTTCATAGCCTGCAATGCGTTCCTCATACTCTTTAATAGTCTGGGGATAGTATTTCAGCACTCTGTCCTCAAGGTCGTAATGCTCGGAAAGATAACTCTGCTTTAACACTCGGAGCTTGGAAACCTGTATATCCAAATCCATCTTTTCCTTAAAACATGCATCGCCTGTGGCAAGCATTTTAACCTCGGCAAAGGACAGAGCAACCTCGTCCACATCTTCGGCAGAACGGACAGGGCTTTTGCTCGTCATTATCTGGCTGATAAATTTCTGTTTGCTCTCCACCAACTGATAGAGGTAAGCATCAAAAGTCTGCTCGGTCACATAGCGGTAAACCTCCACCTCTGGGAACATATTTCCCTGCCGTTCAATACGCCCCTGCCTTTGTTCAAGGTCAGTCGGTCATTTTTTGCGGACAGTTCATACATGCTATCCTTTTCTGTTCTCTGCTCCTGCGTTTGCTCTCGTTTGATTTCTCCCTCCGTATCTTCTTGGCACAAGCAGGACAATACCTTGATGCACCAGAGCCCGGGACATATTCAACGCCGCACACCGTACAATTTTTAGCGGGCATTGCTGCCCACCGTTTTGTAGGTATGATATGTAATTCATCGACAAAGCCGATGAATTTATAGTAAATCTTGATTTCCTGCTTCACTGTTCCGTCTGCCATCTTCTCACGCTCCGAAACAAGTATCTTGTCTATGAGTGCGTTTATAACTGTTGCATCCAGTTCTTTTAAGCCTTGATAATTTCGGATAAGGGCGAGGAAGTCACGGATTCCCCGTGATTTCTCGTAGCTTTCATTAAGAGTTTCCGTCACCTCTTTCAGCCTTGCTTCAATTTCAAGCTGCTCTTTCTGGTATTTCCCCGACATCATCTCAAAATTCCGCTCGGTAATACGCTCCATGACCTTATCCTCGTAGAGAGAGGAAAACAGCCTGTCCAGTTCCGCAAGGCGTTTGTTCAGCTTCTTACGTTCTTTCTCTAATGCTTTCGCCCTGCTCTGGTCTGTTTCCGTGAGCCGCTTTTCTATGGCCCTGACCGCCTTTTCATCATTCACTGCCATATCCGCAAAACAGTTGATGTCGGCAAGAACGGCATTGAATAAATCCCTTGCTTCTATATTGTGGGCACTACACTCGCTTCTTCCGTTTCTTGCATAATTATTACATGAATACTGTACACAGTCGATAATCTCTGGGCGTTTCCTCCTGTGTACGTTCATTGCCCGCAGAGCACATCCGCAGTCCACACACTTGATAACGCCTGCAAAAATATTTACAAATCCTCCCTTGTTCTGTGGAAGCCTACGACTTGTAATAAGCTGTTGGACAATATCAAATTCCTCCTGCGTGACTATTCCCTCATGGGTATTGGGTATCACTTCCCATTCTTCGGGCAGCTTAGAGGGGCGTTTCTTGCTTTTCATATTGGCGGCAATCCGTTTGTAGCCTACAAGATTTCCCGCATATATCGGGCTTCTTAAAATGCTCCTCACGCTGTTCCCACTCCAAATATAGCGTTTGTCCTCGTTCCCCTCAAAATGACGTTCAAAGCCTGTTTCGCCACGCTCCGCCGCATAAGCGGCAGGGCGTAGGATATGCTGTTTATTAAGATGTCTGCAAATTTTGGCAACTCCATTCCCTTTTAATGCAAGGTCGAATATCTCTTTTACAACATGTGCCACTTTATCATCTATCAGCAGATGGTTGTGGTCGGCAGGGTCTTTGATATAGCCATAAGGGGCGGTAGTTCCCATGAATTTCCCCTGTTGAAACCTCGCCCGATATGCCGATTTTATCTTAACAGATATGTCAGCGGCATACATTTCGTTTAAAATGTTGCGGAAAGGCGTGATGTCCATAGCAGATTTATTCAAGGTATCTACGCCGTCATTGACCGCTATATACCTCACGTTATGCTCTGGGAAGAAAACTTCCAGATATAACCCACAATCAAGATAGTTTCTCCCCAGACGGGATAAATCTTTCGTAATCACGCAGTTTATCAGACCGCTTTCAATGTCTTTTATCATATTCTGGAAACTTGGTCTTTGGAAATTTGTACCAGAATAACCATCGTCCACATACGTTTTTGCTATGTGCCATCCCTGCTTTTTCACATAATCCGTGAGGATGGATTTCTGTGTCGCAATGCTCGCACTCTCGTTATCCGTACCATCGTCTTTAGATAAGCGGCAATAAATGCCGACTAAATAGATTTTCTTTTCTTCTTTGATTCCTGCCATACTGTAAAACCTCCGTATCTGTCCTATCTGTTTTCATGTCCCATTGCGTACATTCTAAGCGGACAGCCCCTCATTGTCGAAGGTGTCGCCCTCGGCAATCTTCTTCCGAATATCCTCGGAGATAATCGGGACAAACGCTTCTGTAACGGTCTGTGTGCCGACATATTCACGGCTGATTATCATCTGCACTGGTGCTTTTGGCACGATACGCTTTCTCTTTTTATCTGCTTTCTTATCCTCGCCCATACTTAAATCTTCCTTTCCAGACAGGGCAGGGAAGAGTTTGGAAATGTCCCCGCCCTGCCAATCAGATACCATTAATCCTCGCTGTTTAATTCTTTCTGTAATGCTTTAAGGAGTGCCGCCGCTTCATCAGCGTTCAGCGTGATTCCCTTGCCGCACTTTTCACGGTTCGGGGAAAAGCTGCGGATGTCATACTTCGGCTCTTTCCCATTCCATGAAATGAGATTGATTTCCTTTGTGTAGCCACTGTCGCCCGTAGACAATACTGCGATTTCCTTTACGATTTCATACTGGATTTCTCTCATTCTCCATACCTCAACTCTCTGTATTTACTTCCCGAAAAAAGAAGATTAGCGGCTGTCACGGTTGCGTTTCCTCTGCAACTCACGCTCCAAAAGTTTGATGATGGTTTCCTCCATCTGCTTCGGCGTTGTGTTCTTCGGAAAGTATTTTTTCAGCTTGCTTGTGTTGATTTTCAAGGTTTCTTTCTGGTTGCCCTTTTCCTCCGTCATAATCGCAAATATCGTATCCATGTCAAGCCGCCCGCTCTGGCTTAACTGTTTCATCCGCTGTGCCTGTGAGAGTGAGGGCGTTGCTTCTTCGCTCTCCATCGTGGCAAAGAGGTTTTCCTGCTCGTCTTTCTTCAAGAAGGACAGTTCCACCGCAGGCGTGAGGGCGATTTTCCCCTCGTCCACCATCTGCAAAATCGGCGGTATCAGTTCCGTCAGGCGGATAAAACGCTGCACGGTCATCCTGCCCACGCCGAAGCCCTGTGCCACCTTGTCGTCCGTCCGCAACTTCGTCACAACTTGTGACGAGGTTAAGTCTGTGCGGAAACCCTGCCGCTTCATGGCTTCGGATTTCATCTTGTAAGCAAACGCCCGCTCCGATGGCAGGATATTCTCACGCTGCAAATTGCTGTCTACAAGGGTGATGATGGCTCGGTCACGGTCTAAGGGCAGGACAAACGCAGGCACGGTATTTATCCCTGCAAGTTCAGAAGCACGGACACGCCGCTGTCCTGCAATCACTTCATAACCGTCCCCGTCCTCTTTCGGGCGTGTGATTATCGGCGTGACAATGCCAAATTCCTTGATGCTTTCCGCTAACTCTGACAGTGTTTCATCTTCTGCCACATGAAACGGATTGTCGGGGAACGGGTACAAGTCTTTGGTCTTTAACACCTTAAAATCCTGTTTCTTCATTCACATATCTACCTTTCTTTCGCTCTGCTTCTATGATTTTTCTGCAATTCTTCCAACACTTCGGGCGGTATTTTTGACAGCAGCCGCCCCATCTGCTCGTTGGTTCTCTGCAATTCAAATATCTTCTGATTCGCTTTCTGCACCTTTAGTTCCTGCTCGTACTTTTCATCACGCATACGCCCCGCATAGTCTGATTCCTGCCCAATTCTCTCTTTCAAACTGTCGATATACGCCTGCTGTTTCCCGATTTCCTTAGAGAATTTCTCCACGTCTGGCAGCCATGCAGAGAGTAAATCTAACGCTTTATCCCTTTTCTTCCCTGCGTTAAAGGCGTTGATGTCGGATAGGGCAGACACGATTTCTTCATACTGTTTATCAAGCCTGCCGCCTAATTTATAGAGCCATGTGGGGACGTGTTTCCGCTTGGTTTCCATTGAGGACTGCCCCCGTTCAAGCTGATTCCACCGTGAGGACATCCGCTCATGGTAGGCGGTCTGCCACTCGGATAATGATTTCTGGTTGCCTAAGATAGCTTTCGCTGACAGCTTATTGTCTGGCGTAATCGGCACAAAGCAGAGGTGCATATGGGGCGTTCTCTCGTCCATATGGACGACAGCGGAGAGGATATTCTGCTTTCCAACACGCTCCGAAATGAAGTCAAGAGCCGTCTGGAAATACGCTTTTTGTTCTTCGGGCGGTAACTGGTTCATAAATTCTGGTGAAGCTGTGATGAGCGTTTCCACCATCATCACGCTGTCTTTCCTTGTCCTGCACCCCGCTTCGGCTACCATGCGGTTAATCTCTTTCTTGTAGGTGTACTTTGGTGGTGCTATGAGATGGTAATTGTTTTTAGAGCGTTCCATATCTATATCTGGGTTGCTTTTGTAGGCTTCTTTCTTCCGCTCGTTGTGGCGTTCACAAGCCGCAACGCCGCCCGCTTTTCGTTTCTGGAAACGCAGGATTGCATAAGGCATAGGCGGATTCCTCCTTTCTTTCGGCGGGTGACCGTCCTTTGGGGTGACAGCGGTGACGGTGGTGACAGCAGTTTTGGGATACCCCCTGCCGACTGCCGCAACTGTCACCCTCACCCCCTGCATGACGGTCATGTCGATGATGACGGTGTTTTTGGGATACCCCCCTCGCAAGAGCCGTCACCGTCATGCCGCCATTCTTTTATCCGAAGCCGTAAGGCGTAGGATAGCAGGGCACAGCCCTGCCTTAAGGGAGTCCAGAGGGAACGTCTGGCACACGACTTTGCAGGGCAAAGTGTAGTGTGTTACACCCTGTAAACGCAGTCGGAAAAATCGGAATGATTTTTCTGACCGCAGGGGTGGTTTTACACGACCGAAAAGGGCGAGTAAATCTCACGCCTGCATTTTGCGTTTACGGGGTGTTCTCCCGTAGGGATGACAGCGGCAGGGTATCCTAAAATCACTGTCACCACCGTCACTGCTGTCACCCGCAGGGCAGAGCCGCCAGCTTTACATGGCTTTAAGCGTCAATGACAGTAACAGGGGGGTATCCTAATATCGCTGTCACCACCATCACCGCTGTCACCCGCCCTCCTTGCAAGGGCAATCCGCCTGCCGTCTTTCCTGCGGCTGTACTGGTAGCAGATACGGTTCTCGCTTAAAAATGTGGTGCGGTATTCATTCAGCCATTTCGTAATCACCGTGGGTATGGTTTCCGTTTCCCCCATAGCGGCTAACAGTTCCGTTGCCGTGCCTATCCATTCTTCCTTATCCCTCATAAAATCCACCAACCGAAAAAGGACATCTGGTATCGTTTCTTTCGCAAGCTGCTCCTGCGTTTTCCGCTCCACAAGCTCCCAACGGCAATCACGGAAACGCAGCGTGTATTCCTGATAAGGCGTGTCCCTGCCCGTCACATACAGCTTGGCGGTGTCAGACGCACGTTTCTCCTTTTCCAGAACAAAGGTAGCGTCCGCACTCCCCGTTAATCCTGTCGTCCCAGACACCTTGTTGAACACGTCGCTGTCATTCTGCTTTCGGATGTGGTGTACGACAATGACCGCCAGAGAGTGCCTGTCGGCAAAGTCTTTGATGAGGGAGATGTCCCCATAGTCGCTTGCATAGGCATTGTCTTTTGAAGCTGTACGGACTTTCTGCAAGGTATCAATGACAATGAGCCTGCTGTCTGGGTAATCTTTCAGATAATCTTCAAGCTGCACGATAAGACCGTCTGACAGCTTGCAGCTTGCCACGGCAAAGTGGAGCCGCCCGCTTGCTTCGTCCGTCAAACGAAATAACCTGTCCTGTATGCGGCAGAACGTGTCCTCAAGGCAGAGGTAAAGCACATCGCCCTCCATTGTCGGCATATCCCATAAAGGGATTCCCTGCGACACGCATAAGCATAGCTTCAGCATGAGCCAGCTTTTGCCTATCTTCTGTGAGCCGCAGAACAGCGATAAGCCTGTCGGGATAAGGCTGTCCACCACAAAGGATGGTTTCTCAAGCGGTTCATAAAGGAGCGTTTCGGCGTTGACTGTCTGTAACTTCTGCATGGCTTTCCTCCTTTCGGGCGGTGTCTTTGTTTTCGTTGCACATAGGCGTTGACCTCCTTAAAAATAGATTTACTCCCACGGAAAAAAGTGAGAGTATGTAATGCCGCCAATCCCACACAAATAAAAAACAGATTTCTTTTTCGGGCGGTGTCGGTCACGGTTGGAGATATTTCTTCAATTTCCGCCTTTACTTTCTCCTTTGCAATCGCAACAGATTTCTGTATTGCCGAAGCGGTGCAATGCTCCATAGCGGCGATTTGGTAAAAATTGAACTCATACTCGTAGTAGAGCAGGAAACGCCGCCTTTGTATCTCTGGAAGGCTCCCAACCGCCTTATAGAGCGTTTCATTCCGTTCTTCCTCAACCATGCGTTCATCAAGGCTCTTAGGCACACGCAACGCCCGTCTGTAAAGGGTTTCGTCCCATACCTCGTTAAACTCCCTGTGCCGCTCGTCCCATTAGAAAAGATTCCTGTTCCTGCGCTCCATCTGCCGAAACTCCATAAAGAACTGTTCCGACACTTCCAACTCGTGGGATTTGCCCTGCCCGTCCTTAAAGCTGATAAAATACCTTGTGCCGCTTTCCGTGGATTCCTCCCGAAGCGTGTATGCCTTAACCCTGTATGCCATCCTGTTGTCCTCCTGCAAAAAATGAGTGAGGGGATTTCCATCCCTCACCCAGTAGCCCGCAGGATGGCAGGCTGTTTTAGAAGCTATAAAATTTTCCGCAGCTTCTTCCGCAGATGGTCTAACCTCGCATAGATGGCACCAGTCGTCAAATGCACAAGCGGGGCAATCTCCTTTGTGGAATACCCCTGCATTTTCAGCAGGACGATTTTCAAGGTACGCCCGTCCACCGTGACTAATACTTGATAGAGATTTTCGCTCTCAATCTCTTCCAGTAACTCCGCAACCGTACCCACTTCCGCCTGCCGCTCCCTGCCTGCCATGTCCTCAAGATATTCCGCAACGTCATTCGTCCATCGGTAAAACCGCATGTTGGAATTGAAGTCTGCCCTGTCCGCCATGCGTATCTGCTCAATGGTCGCTTCATCAACGCCGCACTCACGCAGCAGCTTTTCCTCCGCTTCTTTCCAGATACGCCATTTCCTGTCCTCCCGTCCGTGGTTGTATGCCATTCTTACTTCCTCCAATCAGAATTGATTGAGAGGGCAGAGAAAAGCCCCCTCATCTTCCCAAAGGAAAAAACAAGGGGGCTGAACGCCTTAAATTTTAATTTTCTATTATCTTTCTTAGTTTTATTAGGATTCTGGCTTTGCGTTTGTTTACAACGCTCTGGGTTATGCCCAACCTCGCCCCGACTTCACGCTCGGAAAGTCCGTCAAAAAAGATTGCCTGTATCAGCTCCTGTTCACTATCCGACAGCAAAGGCAGGGCGGCTTTCAGCCTGTCCACCATGACCGCATTGACAACGGTTTCTGCAATGTCCACCGCTTCATCAGTGATAAAGTCCAGAGGATTCCCCTCGCTGTCCGTAAATCCGTCGAGAGATAGCAGTCTATTCTTTGTATCTAATTTTTGCAGATAACGCCACCGTTCCTTGTCACGGTAGAAGTCTGTGTATTGCTCCCTCACGACTTCAAGCAGACAGCCTTGAATGGGGATAAACAGCTTGTCCATATAGGTCTGGTCGGATTCCCTGCAACGGCAGAACTCCGTGTAGGATAATTCCACATAGCCGCCACTTTCTCTGATATATACCTTTCTTGGTGCATATTTCACCATAAATACCTCCCATCTGAATTTTTGAAATGTAAAAAATCCAGATGGAGAGGCGGAGAACGACACCGCATATCAGAAACAGCCCTACGGCACTTTCCAACAAAAATCGACAAAAGAAAAACCGCAAAGGCTCTGTGACCTTTACGGTTATAGGAAATAGTAATTCTATTGTATGGAGATTGTACTTCTACTTTCAAGGTGAGAAGTACCGTTGCACTGGCAGAAATTTTTTTAACTGGTTTCCTGCCGTTCTCTGATATGCTATGTATTGATAAATTTTGCTTCGTATGAGCAGATAGATAACTGCCCGAAAAAAGGACATAAAAAAATCCCTCCAAATTTAAAAACAAATTCAGAGGGTAATTTAGGGTATAACAAAATAACCCACCCGAATATCGTTTTTTTTATTTGGTGAGTTTGTTCTTTCAAATACGAAACAAAAAGAGCCGATGATTCGTGAATTGTTCCACAATTTCATCGGCTCTGCGTCTTAAGCGTCTGGCTCTTTGATGACAGTTATCTTCAAGTTGTCAACTTTAATCAATCTTTCTTGTCTGCATTTTGGACAATAAAGGGGATAATTCTCCAAAACAGTGTCCTTCCTAATTTTATTACGGGTTTTGCTCCCACAAACAGGACACAATATCCATTCGCATTTCATCATAATTAGTCTCTAATCCTTTCAAATCTCATTTTATATGACTTTTGCAAGCTGTTAAGCTAACTTGTGGAACATATGCCGAACCTTATCTATACGGCTATTCGGGCGGCGGGGTTGGCAAATAAATTTACCAATAGCTGGCTGGTATCCTTTTAACTCTGTCAAGCAGACTCCCTGCCCATTTGTGAAATAAGTTAAATCGTTCCTGTATTCTTGAATACATCTAGCAGGGATTTCTCCTTTCAGAATGACCTCGTCATTCTTTATCTGAGTACTTACAATATCTGCACAATACCTTGGAGCATCATGATACGCCCGTGAGAGATATTCCTGCGGTGCATAAATTTCAAAGTGGAGATATGGCTCTAATAGTTCTGTCCCTGCTTTTTTTAAAGCCTGCTCCAATACGATAGGGGAAAGCAGCCGAAAGTCTGCGGGGGTACTTACAGGACTATAATACAATCCATATTCAAAACAGATTTTACAGTCTGTCACTTTCCATCCATACAGCCCCTGCTCGCAGCCATAAAGAACCCCCTCCATAACCGCATTTTGGAACGATTGATTTAAATATCCAAGTGAAACTCTGCTTTCATACTGCACTCCGCTTCCAATAGGGAGCGGCTCTATGGACAACCCGACAGAAGCCCAGAAAGGATTTGGCGGGACTTCTATGTGGATGGTATATTCTGCTTTTCTAAGCGGTCTTTCCATATATATAACAGTAGGCTCTTTTATTTCTGCCTCCACATGATATTTTTCCTCAAGGATGGCACAAATGACTTCCATCTGCACATTCCCCAAAAAAGAAAGTATAATCTCATGCGTTGTAGTATCCACATAATATTTTAAAAGAGGGTCGCCATCTGAAATTTCTGTAAGTGCCCCAAGCAATATTTCCCGCTGTTCAGGTTTCTTTACTGCAATCGTTGTTTGGAGCATAGGGAGAGGATTTTCAATAAATTTTCTCTGCGGCAACAGCATTTCGTTCCCCAAAATACTGTTTAGCTGCAAAACATCATTTGGTAAAATTACAATATCACCAGAGCAGGCTGTATCGGATGGATATAATTCACCGTTTGTCGGAACACACATCTCTGTGATTTTTATTTTCTCTTTTTCAGATATTCTAATAACATCCCTCAAATGCAATGTTCCGCTATATATACGCACATAAACAAAACGCCGCCTTTTCTCTGAATATTCAATCTTAAAAACCTGCCCGCATAATTCAGATTGACCTTCAGGCGTTGATGAATAAAATTTACTGGCAATCACTTCTATAAGCTGCCGAATCCCCAGATTGTTTTTAGCGCTTCCGTGATAAACGGGAAATAACGTTCCGTTTTGGAATCTCCTGTTTTCTTCCTGTTCCAGTTCTGACATTTTAAACGGTTTCCCTGACATATATTTCTCTAATAGTTCATCGTTTCCCATAATTACCGCATCCCACTGTTCCATATCGTCATTGTCCGTTACATTTATATGGGGATGCTGCCCAACCTTTTGCTTCACTATAATTTCCGAAGAAAGCTTTGCTTTCATTTCCCGATATACCATTGGCAAATCAATCCCCTCTTGGTCAATTTTATTGATGAAAAAGATTGTCGGAATCTTCATTGTCTGTAGTGCATGAAACAGTATACGGGTCTGTGCCTGTATGCCATCCTTTGCAGAAACTAATAATACTGCTCCGTCTAAAACGGATAAAGAACGGTATACTTCCGCCAAAAAATCCATATGGCCTGGCGTATCTATAATGTTGACTTTTACATCCTCCCACTGAAAAGATGTCACTGCTGTCTGGATAGTGATTCCCCTTTGACGCTCCAAATTCATTGTATCTGTCCTTGTTGTGCCTTCATCTACGCTCCCTAGTTCTGCAATTGCACCACTGGTATATAATAAACTTTCCGTTAATGTTGTCTTTCCTGCGTCAACGTGAGCCAGAATGCCTAAGTTAATTATTTTCATGTGATTTTCCTCCTATCAACACCCAAAAAAGGGCATAAAAATACCCAGTGATAAATACTCCTATCACTGGGTAAATAACTCCAATAGCCCCAAAACACTTATATGTTTTCGGGCATATAAAATTACATGATAAAAGTATTCTTAAACTGGGTACAAAAAACTAAGCCCCATATTAAAAGTGAAACGGGACTGCTACTTTTTGTTCCCACTATCAAATTGACAGTTTATTTAAGAATACCTTGCCGCATATTTATTAACTCCTTGTATAAAACTGAATCTAATTATATTCCTTAACCCTTTATTTGTCAAGCTGACAAACTAAAGCAGAAAAAGCGGCAGGATTTCCCCCTGCCACTAATCATCTGTTTATGCAAAAATAATTTCCTTTTCCACAATCTCCCTCGCACAAGCCCTTATGTTATTGAGGCATCCTGTCCATTCTAAGGCGTTTTCTGCCTTTAGCTGTTCCGTTATGCCCTGTGCCTGTTTCATACCCTCTATGAGCCTTTCAAAGCGTTCCTGTGCCTGTCTGTTGATGTCGGCAAGGTAGGCGTTTAGCCTGCCGCTTGTAAGAAGATTGGTGTATGTAACTTTACGGTACTGTTTTAGATAATCTAAATGCCGTTGCCCCCAGATGCCTATTGCCTGTTCTTCTTCGGCGGGTACAGTTAAGCACGGTATCAAATAATCCCCTTGCCTTTCGTATTTGCCGCCCAGTTCCTCAAATAATGATTTTGCCATTGTCTGTTACCTCCACATTCTTTTTTATTTTGAATGTCCGCAAAATCCGTCCTACATCGGAAGGACGCCACGGACAATCAAGGTTATGGATTGCTATGAGCCTGTCCTGCACGTTCGTACCTGCTCCCATCTTCGGAGTAGAACCGAACAGCACACGGACTTCGCCGCTTCTGACCTTGCCGAACAACTCTTTTTTCTGTGCATCGGTGGTCGCTTCGTGAATAAAGCGTATCTGTTCTGCAGGGATACCACGGGCTATCAACTTCTCCCTCATATCGTCATAAACATTGAAAATACCGTCATTTTTCGGGGTGGACAGGTCACAGAACACAAGCTGTGTCGCTTTGGTATCGGCGTGTTCCTCCCAGATACGGTACACATTATCCACGCAGGCATTGACTTTACTGTCTGGGTCATCTGGCAGCATCGGGTCAATTATTCTCTGGTCAAGAGCCAGTTTCCGCCCGTCATTGGTTATCTTGAGCATATTGTCGATGTTCGGCTCGACAAGCCTTGCCCTGACTTTCTCAGCCCGCTTCGTATAAGCTCTTTTCCGGTCTTTTGGTAATTCAGACCGTAGGACTGGCTCGTACCTCTTGTATCCGAGGTATTATAAAGGTCAATTGTCTCTTTACCCAATACTTCCACCAATTCTTTTAACGTGGTCTTTTCCTTTCCTCCAAGGAATAAGGTGGTATCACAGTTGCCCTCTATGGTGTCAGCATTGTCCTTATATATCGCCTTGAGCTGGGATTTTGACTGTAAAATAATAGAAGCTGATATTTCACGGCTACGGATTGTAGCGATCAGCTTCTCAAACTGTGGAATCTGCCCGATGTTCGCAAACTCGTCAAGGAGCATACGCACATGAACCGGGAGCCTTCCGTTATAAACATCATCTGCTTTATCACAAAGCAGGTTAAAGATCTGTGAATACATGATTGATACCACAAAATTAAATGTGGCATCGGTATCGGAAATAATAACGAATAATGCTGTCTTTTCCTCTCCCAGAGTATCAAGCTCCAGCTCGTCATATTCCATAAGGTCACGCAGCTCCTTAATATCAAATGGTGCTAACCTCGCACCACAGCTAATCAGAATTGATCTTGCTGTCTTTCCAGAGACGAAAAGTCAAGGACTTTTTTATCAAATTCAAAAAGAAGTCACATTTTGCGGACTTCCTCACGGAGCAGACGCTTGATTTTGTCCTCCATCGTCTCTTTTGCGGTCTGGCTGAAATGCACACGGACGATATAGGTGGTCTTGCCGATCTGCTTTCTGACAGTCGGGCAAGTGGCGGTGTTGGTTGCGGTATTGTTCATTCAAAATCCTCCTGTAAATGAAAAATGCCCGGTGACTGTTCATCATCGGGCGGCGTCGGTATGAGGGAACAAGGCAAGGCGGCAACATTAAGGTATCTATAAAAACCTTGCCGTCTTTGCCACGCTTGCCGTGTTCCTGTTGTCAGTTGCGGAGATAGCAGACCCATGCTGTGCCATCTTTCTCGGTCACAAGTCTGTCCCCGATACGGCTCTTCGCCGTTCTCATGGTGCGTGAAGAAATCCCACGCTCATTGACTGCCTTTTCCAGCTCTGCGCTCGGCATACGCTTTCCATCTGCCAGCAGTTCCAGAATGAGCATTTGTGCTTGTGCGGTCTTGCTCTCGGTCTTGGCGGTGTCTGCCCCGGCAAGAAGCTCGTCAGCGGTAATGTCATAAGCTCCTATCCATTCAAAGCCTTTCTCGTCTCCCAGAGAAAAGGCAAGGGACTGTCCGGGCGGCGCAAGGGAGCTTTTCTCATGGATAAGCACCCTCGTTGTCGGACTGTCCTTCAGCTTGCCAATAAACAGCAGACTGCGGACTGCCGCCGTAATGTCGATAGACCCCAATCCCCGGTAGGTGCTTTGCGTTCCTGCGGCTTTGTTGAGGTGTCCGATCAGCACGATAGCGCACCCGGTAGCCTGTGCAATGTCTCCCAGACTGCGGAAGATGGGACGGACTTCATTTGCCCGGTTCATGTCCACATCTGCGCTCAGAAACGCCTGCACCGGGTCAATGATAACCAGCCTTGCGTTGTTTTCCCGGATTGCCCTTGCTATGCGCTCATCGGCAAGGGTCAGCGGCGTGTCTCTATCGTCAATGACAAGCACTCTTTCAAGGTCTGCGTTCGCTTCCATCAGTCTGGGCTTGACGGTATCGCCCAGACCGTCCTCGGCGGTTTGATAGATGATGTTGAACGGCTCAAGGGTTTCCATACCGGGCAAGGGCTTTCGGTTGGTGCAAGCCGCCGCAAGACGCATGGCAAAGTAGGTCTTGCCCTCGCCGGGATTGCCCTGTATGATCGTCAGCTTTCCAAAGGGGATATACGGAAACCATAGCCAATCCACGCTCGTCAGCTCCACATCTGCCATACGGAGCATTGGGACAGGCTGGGCGGTGGGCAACTCTCGCAGCGTGATTGTCTCGGCTATGAATTTGCGGCTGGGAATGTCCCCTTGCTGACGGAGAACATCGTTCCAGTCTTTTCTTGCCGGGACAAGGCGAATGACGGCGATCTCGCCGGGAATGTCCTGTGCCAGCCGGGTGCAGGCTTCACTTCCTGCGGTGTCGCTGTCAAGGCAGAGGAACACTTTTCGGGTGTCCTTGCGTTCAGAAAGAAAACGGTCAAGGGCTTTGCCTGAAACGCCGCCCAGGGCAAGGTAGCTCCTTGTCTGCCAGTCCTGCGGATAAAGGCAGATAAAGGACAAAAGGTCAATCGGCGCTTCAAAGACAAAGAGCTGGTTGCCGTTTCCCTCATAGCGGAACGGATAGGACTTGTCAGACCCGGCAATGTCCTGCCTGAATGGGTCTGCCGTTCCTCGCACATGGGCGTATCTCGGCGTACCGCTTCGGTCTCTGCCGACAAACACAACATTGTGCCGCTTTGCGTCCTCGTAAATATCCCCGGAAAGAAGAAAAGCCTCAACAAGCGTTTTGTTGAGACCTCGGCTTTCGCAAAGATATTGAATTGCTCTGTCGGCTGTTCTGTTGTGCAAGGGCAAGTGAAACGCTGTGGGCGGTGCTGTGCTGGCTTCGCTCTGTCCCTCGGCGCTTTCGCCGGTTAAGAGCTGGACTGCTTCGGGAAAGGACTTGCCGTAAAACTCCATGACAAAATCAATGGGATAGCCGCCCTTGCTCTGGCTGTGGCGAAACCATTTGTTTCCCCGGACGGTCAGGCTGTCATGTTCTTTCCAGCGGTATTCCCGTCCGCTTTTGATAAGTGTCTCTCCCTGTGTGCGGAGAAAATCTTCCAGACTGACGGCGTTTGCCCGGTCAATCTGTGCTTGGGTATAATTCATCGGGATAGTTCCTCCTTTTTGTGTCGTGTTTGGGGTCGATTTTGGAGCATTTGTTCCTCTGTGCGCTCGTTAAATCGGGCGGCAGTATCTACACATGACTTGACCTTCCAAAGGCGGTGTAAATCGTCTCTGACGGTCTTAAACTCGCCATAGGTGGTGTTGTGCGCCTGTTCCAGCTCGTCATACTCTTCGGTCAGCTTTTTCATATCCACCTTGCCGTCCGGGAACTCCCCAGTCAGCTTGCGTCTGGCGGCGTAGAACTGTTTCAGTTCCGCTTCATGCTCTGCCTTGTACTTGGCTCTGGGCTTCTCAAACTTGATTTTCTGCAAGCCGTCATAGACAGGCTTCAAGCTCTGGAAAGCAGCAGAGCTGTCATAGATCTGCTTAATTGCTTTCATTCGGGCGGTCTGTTCGTCCAGCGTTTTCTTCAAGCTCTCTGTGGCAGCACTGTGTTCGCTGACACGGCTTTCCAAATCTTCAAGAGTGTAAATGCCGTTTGCCCGGAGATAATTGAAAGTCTCGTTCATCTCCTTTAGGTTGCTGACCTTGCCTTTCTGCGAATATGCCCCGGCTCTGCGCTTGGTGTAATAGGCGTTCAGCAGAGAAACAAGGTCGGGTGCCTGCGGCTTGGCAAGCTCCGCTTTTGCTTCGGCAATCCAATCAAACAGGAGAGCGATTTTCTTCTTGATGTCCCGGATAACGGCATTGGTTGCTCTGATCCAGCGGTTGAACTCGCCTTTCTCGGTGCGTATGCCTTTCTTCTCCATTGCCCGGACGGTTGCGCCCTCATGGACGGTGGGAAGAAGCTCCACGCCCTGACGCTCATAGCTTCGGTGGTCGATACGAACATCAAGCCCTTTCTCCGCAAACTTGGCGTTGCATAGTTCCGCCCATGTCTGCCGCCAATGTTCCAGCGTTTCGGGACTGCCCCAGTCGGTAGTGGGAACGGCGTTGAACACAAACTTTCCGTCTGCGTCTCGGATACGGTTGCCGTCCTCGTCCAGCTCATACACCCGGCGTTGCTTTAGTCCCCATTTGCCGTTCTGCTCGATGGGGCGGATGGGGCAAAGCACATGAAAATGCGGGTTTGGTATGCCGCCGTCCTCCCGGTCTGGCTGGTGTACGGCGAAGTCAACCACCATGCCACGGCTCACAAAGTTCTCCAACAAAAATTGCCTTGCAAGAGCGATGTTTTCCTCAAGGGAAAATTCATTCTGCAAGGCAATGTCAAAGCTGTATGCAAGCTGGGCGTTCTTTCCACGCTCGGCTTTTTCCACGGCGTTCCATAGGGTCTGGCGGTCTGCGTATTCTGGCGGTGCATGGGACGGCAGGAGAATATCGGAGCAGATCACGCCGCCCTTGCGGGTGTAGTCGCTGTATTCGCCGTAATACTCGCTATACAATCGCTCCCCGGCACGGTAGGCGGCAGAAGCAATAGCGGACTGTCCTGCGCTTCGCTTAGTCTGCGTGACGCTCAGATGAAATAGTGCCATCGCCTTTCAACTCCTTTTCTCTGTTTGCTTGGCTGATATGGGTAATCGCCATGTGACGGACGGCTCGCTGGACTTCGGGCAGAGAAAAGATGTACTCCATCAGCTCCGTCATTTCGGTGCGTGTGAGATCTTTGAACTCCGGGGCAAGGCTCTCAATCGTGCCGCCCAGATTGCAAAGACGGTGGGTGCGCTTTTGTCTCTCGCCTTTCTCCAGATACTTCTTTCTGTTCTCCAGACGCTCCAGCTTGTGCTGTTCCTGTGCAAGCTGTGTCTCGACCTGTTCCTTTTCGGCTCGGAGCTGTTCAAGGTTTTTCGGTTTTGCCATTTTTCGTGACCTCCTTTTTTGAAAATGGGGATAAAAAAAGACCGTCAACTTTTCGCAGATTGCGACCAGTCAACGGTCAGTTTTTCGGTATTCAGTTGTTGTGTTCAGTTCGGTAAATTGAAGTTGGTCAAAGTTGTTGGCGAAGATATTCCACAACATTTCCATTCGTATCATAGAAACAGATGTTTCCTACATTGAGGGGCAGGACAATGGCGAAAGGCTTGCCACTATCAATATCAATCACCTGAATGCCGTTGCCATCATCTACTTCAAGTCGAACAATATTTTGGGTATTCATTGAGATAAATGCCCTTTCATTATTTCCCTCAACAACAAACTCTGCAATGTAATCATCAACCTCAACTATATCTCCACCACCACGGAAGAAATATCCAAAAGACAAGCCAGGGCGATTTACATAGACAGAAAAAGTGTGGTCTGTCTTGTCCTGTGGGTAAGAAATAAATGCAGCCATTGTGTCGGAAATGCTTCCATCAACAATCCAATCATCCAAAATTTTTTGAGATTGGCGAATGTCTGCTTCTAAACTGTTTGCGGTTTTACCAATGTCATTGTTTGCATAAAGGAAACCGAAAACCAACACACAAGCCAAAATAACACCCAAGAGGATTATGGGTAATTTCTTTTTCATAGAATCACACTCCTTTATCAAATTAAGATTCTTGATTTTCAAACTTGCTGGCGGCGAACGGTTTGTCAAAACCGTTTGCGGACGGCAAGTCCACAGGGGATAGCCGCTTTAGCGGCGCAAGGGGGTGTAGCCACCTTGACGGAACGAAGTGACGCAACATTCTCGGTCATGCAGTTTTCTTCTGCTGACGGAGAATGAAGCTCCGCAGGACGCACTACTCTCGACAGAGAGTATAGAAGTGCGCCCTTTAGTTCCTAAAGGGATTTTATCAGTTCGCCAAACTGGAAGTTATCTTTTTCTTAATGGCAATGCTATTAAATTTCCCAATAATGCAATAACTGCATATCCAACTACGTAAACCCATGCACTTGAGTTATAAAATATAAATATAGATGGCGCAAACATTATTGCTACAATCAAAATATACCAGAAGTTAAAACCATTCCTAATCCCATAAAAAACAGAGGTTATTAAACATATTAGAGGAATAATTACTAACATAACAAT